>VXNE01000671.1:2418-10933 GCA_009840715.1 Gammaproteobacteria bacterium | reverse complement strand
CCATGACGACGACGGCCAACCCGAACTCCGTCATGCCGGCCAGGTTCCCCTGCCCGCCCACGCGGTCGATCGCCGCAGCCTGTTCGAACCGGACGGGCGCCACCGTCGTCTGGGGACCTCCGTAGATCTGTTCGACGACGGGGTACTTGATGCCGGGCTCCCGGTGCTTCGGGTGGTAGAGGACGCCGTAGACCTCCGTCTCGCCGTCCGCCGCCTTCACGGTGAAGGGTTCCGGCGGCACGTAGCCCTGCGCGTACAGGGCGCTCGCATCCGCCTCCTCGAGGATGGCCACCAGCGTCCCATCGTTCCGGCGCAGCGCGGCGCGGTTGGGCCGGTCGACGCGCGAGTGGTTGTCGACAAAGTAACGTCTGTCCGGCGAGAAGTTCGTGTTCGTGCCGCCGAGGAAGAAGCTGGCCGGAATCACGCGGTGGTGCGCGTCTTCAGGAGTGAGCAGTTCCGTCCGTTCGCCCTGCAGCGAGGTGCGGTAGAGGTGGGCGAAGTAGGGATGGCGGCCCTCTTCCCTGCCACCGGCGGTGTAGTAGAACCAGCCTTCCGCCTCGTCCGCGAAGAGCAGGTCGTGTACCAGCCAGGGACCGCGCGTGAGTTGCCGCGGTGCGTCCCCGCCCGCCATGTCGACGAGATAGAGATGCCCCCAGCCGTCGCGTTCGGAAAAGACGATCACGCCGTCGTTGGCGACGAAGCGGATGTTGGCCCCGGTCGATCCGTAGAAAGCGTGGTTCAGGTCGAGGAAGGTCTCGGACGCGTCCTCGAACACCGGCCTCGTCTCCCCCGTCTGTGCATCGAAGACCAAGAGGCTCAGGCGATCGGCGCGCTGCGAGAAGCAGGCGATCAGCCCTCGGCGGGAGTCCGGGGACCAGAACGTGTCGTGGCCGTATCCCAGGTACTGGCCGTGGCAGTCCGGCGGGAGGTCGAGCTGCCGCACCGTTCCGCTTGCCACGTCCACGACGAACCAGTCGAAGCGCGTGCTGTCGCGGTCGCCGATCAGCGCGATCCGCTTGGCGACGCTCCGCGGCGCGTTGGCGCCGTCCGCGGGCAGCGCCTCGGTGAAGAGGTACTGCCGCACGCGGCGTTCGTCGATCCTCGGCACCGCCACCCGGGTGCTGTCCGGGGACCACGTCACCCAGAAGAGCGGGCCGTCGATGCCGGAGCGGATCATGTTGAGCTTCCCGGGCACGACGCCGGGCGCCGTTCCGTAGGAGAAGTCCTGCTCGCCATCGACGGTGAGCTGCCGCTCCTCCCCATCGGAAAGGCTCCGCACCCAGAGGTTGTCGTCCCGGGCGAACACCGCCCGCGTACCGTCCGGCGACGGCAACTGGAAGGGGTCGAAACGCCAGGCCGGCAGGGTTTCGCAGGTCGCGGCCCGCAGGTCGCAGCGCGCCGCCAGTTCCCCGGCCTTCAGGTCGACGGACGACAAGGCCTCGTCGAAGTGCATCGCGTCGATGGCCAGGGCGTTCGCCGCGCGCGCCTGCCCATCGAGTGTCGACAGCGCCTTCGCCAGCGCTTCGTGATCGAAGGCGGGACGTTGGCTGCCCGTGTCCGCGTCGACCAGCACGTACTCCGTGCCGTCCCCGGCATCCCGGCGATACCAGAACGCCTCGCCGCCGGGCAGCCAGCGGGGCGTGACCGACGGGTTCTTGACCGTGCCCTGGACCGCGACGGTGGTCAGCGCCACGGCGCGGTCGTACGCCTCGGCGGGCACCGCGTCCACGCGATAGGGCTCGTGCTCCGCGGCGTGCGCATCCGCACTGGACCAGACCAGGAACGCCAATGGCAGGAACGGACAGTGAAACGGTGACTTCATGGATGAACCTCCATCGGCTTTGGGGCGGGTCTTGTCCCCGCCCGTGGTGGGGCGTGCGCGATTTCGAAACGGGATGCCACGAGGGCGTCCCCTACAGTTGCGTCTCGATCGGCAACTCCGTGCTGTTCTTGATCTCCGTCACCGCGATGTGCGAGTGCAGTTCGCCGATGAAGGGGTTGCTCAAGAGGGTGTTGCGCGCAAAGGACTCGTAGTGGGCGATGTCGCGCGTCACGATCTTGAGGACGTAGTCCCAGATGCCCGCCATGGTGTAGCACTCCACCACTTCCGGGTGCCCGGCGATGGATTTTTCGAACTCCTCCAGCCGGCGGCGCCCGTTGCTGGTCAGGTTGACCGTGGCGAACACCACCACCTCCATTCCCAGTGCGCGGCGGTCGAGCAACGCCACCCGCTTCTTGATGTATCCCGCCTGTTCGATCCGGTTGATGCGGCGCCAGCAGGGCGACTGCGAGAGATTGAGGCGCTCCGCGATGGCCCCGGTGGTCAGGTTCGCGTCGTTTTGGAGCAGCCGCAGGATTTCGACATCCGTTTTGCCCAGTTGTTGAGGCATGCCTTTCCTCTCACATCACGTTCTACGAATTATCTATGCGCCATTCGAAGAAATGTATAGCTAATCAGCATAGAAATCCGTCCCGGTGGGAGTACCATGAATTCGAGAAGAACCGCGAGATGACATCCCATGGCAACCCCGCCTCCCGTGCTGCGGCCCGTTTCACTGGACGACAAGTACGCACTGGAGCGGGGACGGGCTTACATGACCGGCATCGAGGCGCTGGTGCGCCTGCCGATCATGCAGCATCAGCGCGACCGTGCGCGCGGGCTGAACACGGCGGCCTTCATCTCCGGTTACCGCGGGTCCCCGGTCGGGGGCTTCGACCAGGCCCTCTGGCAGGCGGGGCGCTGGCTCGACGAGCACAACATCCACTTCAACCCCGGCCTGAACGAGGAACTCGCGGCCACGGCGGTCTGGGGCAGCCAGCAGACGAACCTGTTCGCCGGCGCCAGGTACGACGGCGTGTTCAGCATGTGGTACGGCAAGGGCCCCGGCGTGGACCGGAGCGTGGACGCCTTCAAGCACGCCAACGCGGCCGGCACTTCCCGCTACGGCGGCGTGCTGGCCATCGCCGGCGACGACCATGCGGCGAAGTCCTCCACCCTGCCCCACCAGTCCGAGCACATCTTCATTGGCGCGTCCATCCCGGTGCTCAATCCCGCAAACGTCCAGGAAGTGCTGGATCTCGGCATCTACGGGTGGGAACTGTCCCGCTACAGCGGCTGCTGGGTGGCGATGAAGGCGATCACCGACAGCATGGACTCCTCCATCTCGGCCGTCATCGATCCGGACCGGGTCGACGTCGTCGTCCCGGAGGACTTCACGTTCCCCGACGGGGGCGTGCACGCGCGCTGGCCGGACTCCTGGCACGAACAGGAGGTCCGCCTCAACCGGTACAAGATCTACGCGGCGCGGGAGTTCGCCCGCGTCAACGGCCTGAACCGCGTCGTCATCGACAGCCCCGACGCCCGCTTCGGCATCATCACCACCGGCAAGGCCTACCTGGACGTCATCCAGGCGCTGGAAGACCTGGGCATCGACGAGGCGACCGCGGCCCGGATCGGCCTGCGCGTCTTCAAGGTGGGCATGAGCTGGCCGCTGGAACCGGTCTCGACCCACGCATTCGCCGAGGGACTCGAAGAGATCCTCGTCGTCGAGGAGAAGCGCTCGATCGTCGAGGACCAGCTCACCGGCCAACTCTATAACCAGCCGGTGGCCAAGCGTCCGCGCGTGGTGGGCGAGTTCGACGAGGAGGGTCGGATTCTCCTGCCGAACTACGGCGAACTGACTCCCGCCGCCATCGCCCGCGCCATCGCCGGCCGCATCAAGCGGTTCCACGACTCCGACGCCATGCGCGCCAGGCTCGCCTTCCTGGAGCACAAGGAGCGCTCCCTGGCGCGGCCCCGCAAGACCGCCGAGCGCACGCCCTACTTCTGCTCCGGTTGCCCGCACAACACGTCCACGCGAGTTCCCGATGGCAGCCGCGCGGCCGCTGGCATCGGCTGCCACTACATGGCCACCTGGATGGCCGACCGCAACACGGCCACGTTCACGCAGATGGGCGGCGAAGGCGCCGCCTGGATCGGCCAGGCGCCGTTCACCGACACGCCCCACATCTTCCAGAACCTGGGCGACGGCACGTACAACCACTCGGGCATCCTGGCGATTCGCGCGGCGCGCGCGGCCGGCGTCTCGATGACCTACAAGATCCTCTGCAACGACGCCGTCGCCATGACGGGCGGGCAGCCGGTGGACGGCGAGTTTTCCGTACCGAACCTGATCCAGCAGTTGCGCGGCGAAGGGATCGAGCGCATCGCCCTCGTCAGCGACGAACCCGGCGCCTGGCAGGGGCGGTTCCGGGACGTGGCGGGGTTCAGCCTGCACCACCGGGACGACATGGACGCCCTGCAGCGTGAACTGCGCGAGTTCAAGGGCGTCTCCGTGCTGGTCTATCAGCAGACCTGCGCCGCCGAGAAAAGGCGTCGCCGCAAGCGCGGTCTGCTCGCAGACCCGCCCAAACGCGTGTTCATCAACGAAGCGGTCTGCGAGGGATGCGGCGACTGCAGCCGCGCCTCGAACTGCCTCTCCGTGGTGCCGCTCGAGACGGAACTCGGCCGCAAGCGCAAGATCGACCAGAGCGCCTGCAACAAGGACTACAGTTGCGTCAACGGGTTCTGCCCGAGCTTCGTGACCGTCCACGGCGGCGAACTGGCCAAGCGCGCAGGCATCGCCGGCTCGGTCGGGGCAGCGTTCGGCGATCTGCCAGAGCCCCAACTGCCGACCATCGACGCTCCCTGGAACGCCATCGTCACCGGCGTCGGCGGCACCGGCGTGCTCACGGTTACGGCCCTGGTCGCCATGGCCGCGCACATCGAGGGCCGGGGCTGCGCGACCATGAACCAGACCGGCCTCGCCCAAAAGTTCGGCGCGGTGGTCAGCCACGTCCGGGTCGCGAACCGGCAGGACGACATCAAGGCCGTGCGCATACCGGCCGGCGAGGCGGACCTGATGCTCGGCTGCGACCTCGCCGTGGCCTCCGGTTTCGAGGCCCTGGCCAAGGTCCACGCCGGCCGCTCGAGCGCGGTGGTGAATTGCGCGGAAACACCCAACGCCGCCTTCGTGCTGAACCCGGACGCCGAGTTCCTCACCACGGAGATGCAGCAGAGCATCCGCGAGGAAGTCGGGGCAGACCGCTGCGACTTCATCGACTCGACCGGCATCGCCACCGAGCTGCTCGGCGACTCCATCGCCAGCAACCTCTTCCTGCTCGGTTTCGCCTGGCAGCGGGGTCTCGTTCCCGTCAGCCGCCAGGCGCTCGAGCGGGCCATCGAGATCAACGGCGTCGCGGTGGACCTCAACAAGCAGGCCTTCCTGTGGGGCCGCCGCGCCGCCCACGATCCCGAACAGGTCACGGATGTCGTCGGGAAGGCACTCGAGAAACCCCGCCGCCTCTCGCTCGACGAACTGATCGCCGACCGGGCGGACCGCCTGGCGGCCTATCAGAACGCCACCTACGCCCGGGCATACACCGACTTCGTCCACCGCGTCAGCGAAGCCGATAGAGAGAGCACGCTGACCCGGGCGGTGGCGGAGGCGCTGTACAAGCTGATGGCCTACAAGGACGAGTACGAAGTGGCGCGCCTCTATAGCGACGGGGATTTCCAGCGCAAGCTCTCGGCACAGTTCGCCGGCGACTACAGGCTGCGCTTCCACCTGGCGCCGCCGTTGCTGGCACGAAGAGATCCCAACAGCGGCAACCTGACCAAGCGCGAGTTCCCCGGCTGGACGCTCCGGGTGTTCGGCCTGCTCGCGAAACTCCGGTTCCTGCGCGGTTCCGCCTTCGACCTCTTCGGATACTCCGCGGAACGGCGGCGCGAGCGGCAGGACATCGTCGACTACCGCACCCTGCTCGAGGAGTTGCTGCCCGGCCTGACCGACGCCAACTACGGCGCAGGCGTGCAACTCGCCGAGTTGCCCATGCAGTTGCGCGGTTTCGGGCACGTCAAGGACGCCAACCGGGCCAAGCTCACGCTGCAGCGCGACGGCCTGCTGGCCGCCTTCCGGGGGGAGAGCCCGGTCAGGATCGTAGAACAGGCTGCCTGATACCCACTCCACAGGACCGGTGTTGACCGATCTGTGGCTCAGAAAGATTGTTTAATCTTTCCCAAGAATAGGCTCGTAACGCCTTTTTCGGAGAAAGATTTGATAATCTTTCACGACAATGGCGACGGTTCCGCAGATCGGCGAAGTGCCCGGCTCCCTCACCCAGGACGCCTTCTGGGAGCTGTTCGGCCACGTTGAGCACGCCCAGCTCGACTTCAAGCGGGGCGTTGCCACCGATGTCTGCGACACGATCGCCGCGATGGCGATGACCGAAGGCGGCTTGATCGTCCACGGCGTGGACGATCAGCGGCGCATCGTCGCCTGTCCGCTCTCCCAGAACACGCAGGACCGGATCACGCGCATCGCGATGGAGTGCGGCGTTGACGTCCAGATTCGCGAAGTCACCGTCGCCGACCTCGGCCTGACCATTACGGCGGTTCCCGCAGTCCGCGGCCGGATCGTCACGACGCCGGACGGCCGGTTGCTGCGGAGGGTCGGCGGGGACTCTCAGCCGCTACGCGGCGATGCCATGGCACGTTTCGTCCGGGAACGGGAGCAACGCACCGCCGAAGACCAACCAGCGGTCACGTTCGACCCGTCCGCATTCTCCGTTGAAGCGATCAACGAAGCGCTCCTCGCCGACGGCCATCCGCCGATTGACGCCGCGCGCGTCCCGCGCGCCCTCGCCGACCTGCGCGTTGCCATCGCCGCATCGCCGCCCCTGGATCAACGGGTGCTTCGCGCAGCGGTCGTGCTGTTCGCCAGGGATCCCCGTGACGTACTGCGCGGCGCCGCCGTTCAGCTCGTCCGGCGTTCCGGCACCGGACCCGGGACCGGGCCCTCGATCGAGCGCACGGAGTGTGCCGGCCCATTGGCGGAGACCATTGCGTGCTCCATGGACTTCATCTCCCGGCACGGCGGCGGGTTGGAGGTCGTGGCCGCGGACCGGCGGGAGGCCTTGCCGGCGTACCCGCCGACGGTGGTCAGGGAAGCTGTAGTGAACGCCGTTGCGCATCGGGACTACGGATTGGCCGGCGCGACCGTGGACGTCACGATGTGGGACGACCGGGTCGAGGTCAGAAGTCCGGGTGGTCTGCCCGGACACATCACGGTCGACAACATGCGCGGGGAACATTACAGCCGAAATCCGCGGATCATGCGGGTGCTGAAGACGCTCGGCTACGTGGAGGAGTACGGCGAGGGAGTCGACCGGATGTTCCGCGAGATGGAGGCCCGACTCATGGAACCGCCGACGTTCGAAGCGACCGCCGATTCGGTCACGGTGACGCTTCGCAACAGGGTGCTGGTCGACGTCGACGACCAGCTTTGGCTCAACCAGCTCGGCGCCGACGAGCTCGGGCGTGACGAGGCCCGGGTGCTGGTCGCGGCTCGTCGCGGGGGCGGCGTCACACCGCGCGCATTGCGTGCCTGGATGGCGGAAGCGGACATCGACGCGATGCTGGCGCGATTGGTCTCGAAGGGCCTGTTGCGCCGGGTCGGCGTTCGTGGCGGGTCGCGCTATGTGCTTTCGGACAAGACCATCGCCCAAGCGGGGACGGGACTGCCGGACGACCGGCAGACGCTGCTCGACGAAATCCGTCATCGGGGCAGCTTGTCGTCCGCGGAAGGCGCGATACTGATCGACCGGGACGTAGCCTACGCCCGTCGCCTGTTGAACGAGCTTGTCGAAGCGGGGTTGGTTCGGGCCCGGGGACGGACACGGGCGCGGCGGTACCACCTGGATTGAGCAGCGCCCTTGGGCGTCGAAGTCGCCCTTGACCTTTCGGCTACCCGGCGGGCCGCAAACCGCTCAAGCGCTTCAGGTCCATGGCTCCGACGGGCAGCGGCCGGTGACCGATCAAGTCCACCGCGGCGCCGCACTGTGCCAGGGCGATGTAGCCAAGCAACGGCTCATATTCGCCATCGACGGGCACCATGTCGACGAATAGCACCTCGCCGTGTATGACCCGAAACCCCTCGACCTGAATCCGTGCGGGCCCACACACAATGCCTGCGGCGACTTCTTGTGTCGCTGTCTCGAAGTCTACGTCCTCCTCCACAGCGAACGTGCCGAACCGATCCCGCCAGGCACTCGGTAACGTGATGTGGCTGGCACCGGTGTCGACCAACGCATCGATCCGCCGCGCGCAGTCGGGTTGCGCGACGTTCTGGATCTCCATTGCAGCGACGATTCGTCCCATTGGACACCGCTTCGGCATCCCCGCCGAGACAGCGGCACTCTGACCAGCCCGCGGCCGGACGGCAACTCTCTCCCGCCGCCCCCGCCGACGGTGCTCAAGCGAGCCTTGCGCCCGGAACGTTGCAAGGCGGTAGCAACATTGGTCCAATCCCGGTTCGAAACCCCTTGGGAGCGTTCAACTTGCCTGCCGTTACTCACCATCCGTTCGGCAACCGCCGGACCTTGCTCAAGTCCCTGGCCGCCGGCGCGGCGGCCGGCGCCGCGGCGCCGGGGGGGTATACACATCGCCGAGCCCACGCGACAAGACGCCATGGGGGGT
>VXNE01000671.1:0-2408 GCA_009840715.1 Gammaproteobacteria bacterium | reverse complement strand
GGCCGGCGCCTTCGCACCGCCTCTTTTGAACAAAGGCCATCTGGCTTTTGCCGACCAGATCGCGTTGCTCTCCGACGACGAGCGGCGGCGCCTGCTGGAGTTGGCCCACTTCGGCCGCAAGGAGCCCGCCTCCGGCAGCAAGGGCATGGTCATCTGCTCTCACCCGTTGGCAACCCGCGCCGGCGTGGACGTGCTCAAGGCCGGCGGCAACGCGGCGGACGCGGCGCTGGCCACGTCCATCTGCCAGACGGTCGTGGAACCGCACATGACCGGGATCACCGGCGTGCTCTCGATGCTGTACTTCGACGCGGCGACCGGCGAGACCACCTACGTGAACGGCAGCGCGGCGCGCCCGCAGGCGGCGCTCGACGGGTTCTCCCCCGCCGATCTCGCAACCGGCCGCGGCGTCGCCGTGCCCGGTTTCTGGGCCGGTTTCGAGGCGGCCCATGCGCGCCACGGCAAGGCCTCGAGGGCAACCTTGATGGAGGCCGCGATCGGCTATGCCCGGGACGGCTTCGAGATGCATCCGTTCCTGTGGGGCGAGATCTTCGTCGAGTACGGGAAGATCGGCCGCACGCCGCAGGGCCGGGAGATCTTCTCGCGGAACGACACGCTGCCCCGGCCCGGCGACCTGCTGGTGCAGGAGCGGGCCGCCGACACGCTGGCCGCGTTGCTCGAGGAAGGCAACGACTACTTCTACCAGGGCGCCTTCGCGCAGGAACTCGTGGACGTGGTGCAGGCGGCGGGTGGGGTCCTCACCCTGGAGGACATGGAGCAATACGAGGCGCGCTGGCAGCCGCCCGCCGAGGGGAGCTATCGCGGGTACAAGGTGCTGGGCTCGCCGCCCCCGGACCACGGCGGTTCGCACCTGATCGAAATCCTCAACATGGTGGAACTGCTGGACCTCGAGAAGCTGGGCCCGCCGACGGAATCCGCCGAGAGCCTGTTCCACATGGCGCGCATCGCCAACCAGGTCTACCTCGACGGGTTCAAGCAGCACGACCCGGCCACCCACGAACTGCCGCTGGAGCTGATCCTGAGCAAGGACTACGCGCGCATGCGGTTCGACCTGATGCAGATGGACCGCACGGTCGACGCCGGCCCCGCGCCGCCGCCCGCCGGCAGCAACCACGTGACCGCGGTGGACGCCGATGGCAACGTCTCGACCATCCTGCACTCCTGCATGTCGCTGCCCTGGTCGAACGGGCTCTTCGCCGGCGGCGTTACCGTCGTAGCGGCGGGCGCCCACTACATGCGCGTGATGCCAGGCCCGGGCGACCGCATCTCGGCGTACGTGTGCCCCAACATCGTGTTCGACGGCGAACGGCCGATGCTGGCGTCGGGTTCGCCGAGCGTGAGCCTGCTGCAGAACATCCTGCAGAACACTTCGAACATCATCGACTTCGGCATCCCCATCGCGGAGTCGGTCAACCGGCCGCGTTTCGGAGGCGGGTCCTACACGAGCCCGGGCAAGCTTCTCGTCGAGGTCGACCTCGACGAGAAGGTGCGCAAGGCCGCCGCAAAACGCGGCATCGCCTGGGACGTGGTCAACCCGTGGAACTGGCACCACGGCTCGTTCGAGGGCATCTTCCTGGACGCCGACGGCATGGCGCACGCCTGTGGTGACCCGCGCCGGAACGCCATGGCGCTGGCGGTCTGACCTCCGCAGCGAACCCACGTGAGGGAACTATGAAACGACGTGAATCGCCCTGGATGCGTCTGTCCATCGTGCTGACGCCCGCCCTGCTCCTGCTTTCCTCAATGGCCGGCGCCGAGTCCCTCACGCCAACGAAAGAGGGTTTCGCCGAGACCGCCGACGGCGTCCGGATTCACTACCGCCTGCTCGGGCCAGGCGACGCCCCGACGCTATGGGTCGGCTACCCGTGGACCGAGGGCTGGGACCGCATCATGCAGGACCTGGGCAGCGCCAGCAGGGGCACCGACGTGCGCAGGCAGCTTCTGGAGACGCTCACGGAGAAGTACCAGGTGCTGTACGTGGACTACCCGCGCGGGACCGGACAGTCCACCGGCCCCCTGCCCGGCGATATCAACCCCGACACGGTGGCCGAGGACTACGTCGCGGTGGCCGACGCCGCCGGCATCGACCGCTTCGTCGCGATGGGCTACTCGTGGGGCGCGGGATTCGGCATACACGTCGCAAGCCGGACCAAGCGCTGTGCGGGCCTGGCGATCGGCGGCTGGCCGGTGCTCGGCGCGCCGTACGTGGAGATCCTGGAAGGCTCCGGCGCGGTGTCGAGCGGCCTTCCCGCCGACACGGCAGCGGGGCAGGTCATGCGCTCCAACACGAAGTTCTACGCCTACATCGTCGCCGACATCGGCAGCGGCGACTGGACGGAAGAAGACGCCGTCGAATCCATGCGGGACCGGGCCGGGCTGCTCTATCTCTA
>VXNE01000359.1:3379-10969 GCA_009840715.1 Gammaproteobacteria bacterium | reverse complement strand
GATCCACCCGATGCCGCTCTCGCCAATGACGAGCCGGAGCCCCGGGTGGGCTTCGAGGACGCCGCCGTAGATCGTCTCCATGATGATCTTCGACATCGCGAGCTGGAAGCTCGTGATGAACGCCGCGAACGCCTGGCGCCGCTGCAGCGGCTCGAGCGCGTCGAAGTCGTACGCGGGGCGCGGGCCGATGGTGTGGTAGTGCAGCGGCAGCCCGGCTTCCTCCGCGAGCGCCCACAGGGGCTCCCATGACGGGTCGAAGAGCGGCGCCATCTCGTGCGTGTTGGCGACCTCGATCCCACGCAGCGCCCCGCGCTCGGCGACCCGGCGCACTTCCTCGCACGCGGCCGTGACATCGTGGCTCGGAATGCTGGCGATGCCGGCGAAACGCTCCGGCCGCGTAGCGCAGAAGCCCGCGAGCCACGCGTTGTAGATGCGCATCACCTCGTCCGCCGCCTCGTCGTCCCTGAGGCGCGTCGCGGCCCCCAGGATCCCGTAGATCACCTCGCCCTGGACGCCGTCGAGGTCCTGGTCGCGCACCCTGAGTTCGGGGTCGGTGAGCCGGGGAATGCCGGCCGCGCCGTCGCGATACAGGCCCTGCTCGGCCATGCGGTCCGACCGGTGGATCTCCCCCGGCACGTAGACGCGTCCCGCGGACCCCATCCCGTTCTGCAGGCCGAACTGCGCGCCGTTTCGGCTGACCCAGTAGCGGCCCTTCTCGGTGTCGGCCACGTAGGGCATGCGGTCCTTCAGCGTCGCGCGGGCTTCGTCCCGGAACAGGTTCTCCGGCAGCCACGGCAGGTCGATGTGGCAGTCCGCGGAGATGATCTCGTATTGCATCTGGTCCCTCCCTCCAGGCGCCCTCCGTACAGCGCGCGCCTCCTCAAGTGTCCCGGGGCTTGCGCTCCCCGTCGCCGGTCGTCCCCTCCCGCGCCCGCGCCGCCGGATCGAGGAACTCCATCGCCTGGCGCATGACGTCGAGCGGGTTCACGTCCGCCATCTTGCGCAGCCGCTCCCGGTACTGGTCCTGGTGCTCGAGGAACGTCAGGATGCCCTGCTCGATGTAGCTCGACACGACCCCGCCGAAACGGTCCCCGTAGAAGCGGATGATTTGCTCGATCGCCCGGTTGGTGAGGATCGGCTCGTGACCCTGTTCTTCCTGCTCGGAAAGGATCTGCAGGAGCACCGTACGGGTGATGTCGCGGTCCTCGCGGCTGTCGCGCACCTCGATGCTCTCGCCCCGGACGATCTCGCGCCTGACATCCTCGACGGTGACGTAGGTGCTCCGGTCCTGGTCGTAGAGCCGTCGGTTCGGATATTTCTTGTAGCGGCGCATCAGTCCGCCGCGTAGCGGGGTTCCGGATAGACGAGGGGCCGAAGACCTGTTGTGCGATCGAACCGCCGCCACGCCTCCGCGGGTTGGGCAAGCCGGTCCGCGATGACGTGGATCGCCGCCGGATTCACGGCCATCCCGGAATGGCTGCCGACGATCTCCACGTTCTCGGCGAGGGGGGCGTCCCGTTCCAGGCAGGATTGCCACGAGACGACGCCGTCGGTACGGCTGTAGATCGCCGTCGACGGCACGGGCAGCGCAGCCCCGAGGTCCCGGCCGCCGCGCACGCGGCTGCGCATCTCGCGTACCGTCAGCCCGGAAAGACGCTCGAAGAGCTGACGGACCACGGGATTCGTGCCCTGACCGTCCGTGACGCGGAAGGGACTGCCGAGCGTGATGACCGAGCGCACGTGATCCGGAAAGCGCCGGGCGATCTCGCGGGCGAAGATGCCGCCCAGGCTCTGGCCGATCAGGGTCAGCGGCACGCGGTAGGTACGCACGAGCCGGTAGAAGCGCAGGACGATCCGCGACTGCACCTCGAGACTGCCGGTGTTGGTGCCCGCGAGCCACGGCAGCGTCTCGTAGCCCAGGCGGTCGAGAAAACGGCGCAGCGGCAGCGTCGAGGCGTCGCTGGCCGTGAATCCCGGCAACACGAGCACCGGGTGGCCATCGCCGCGCGGCGCCTGGGCGAGCATCGGCCAGAACTGCCCGAAACCCGCCGCCTCGCAGAGCGTGCGCGGCAACTCCGCGATGGACAGCAGTGGCGAGGGTGCGCCGCTCCGCTGCTCCGCTACGTCCACCGACTCGTACATCGCTGCTCCCGGCAACCTGCTCCCGCGAGTGTCTACCACGTGGCAGCGCACGGTCAAGGTTTTGTTGCAGCGCAATATGTGCGACCGCGAACCTCTCGCTCCTCCATGTCCGTCCTGCGAAAAAAGTCATTGACGCGTCGTGATTCCGCCCTAAAATGCGCGCCCGCCGGTCGAGGGGTGCACCGCATCTGTGCGGTCACGGCGCCGATCTGCTGGTGGAGCGGGCAGCTCATGTCCGCAAATCAAGAAGTTGCGTGAGTCGGTTGGGGGTGGCATGCCTCGTGCATGGCCGTTGCCCACGGCGCCCACCGGGTGGTGCGCGTCTTCACGGTCGAGCAAGGGAATGACATGTACAAGCTGAGCGGACTGGATGCCGGATTCCTCTACAACGAGACGGAGCGCTGCCCGCAGCACGTCTCTTCCGTGCAGATCATGGAACTGCCGGTAGGCGTGGACGAGGACACGTTCATCGACGGCCTGAAGGCGCTCTTCCAGAGGCGGCTGCACCTCGTGCCCTACCTGACCAACCGGCTCGTCGAGACGCCGTTCCTGGCCGACCATCCCGTGTGGGTCCCGGACCCCGAGTTCGACATCGACCGCCACATCTACCGGCGGGACGTGCCGGCGCCCGGCGGGCGGGCCGAGTTGGAGGCCGCCGTGGCCGCCATTCACGAGGAGCGCCTGGACCGTCGCCGGCCGCTGTGGCGGACGGTCGTCCTTTGCGGCCTGGAGGATGGACGCATCGCCTACTACTCGGGTGCCCACCACGCCTGCCTCGACGGCATGGCAGGACAGGCCGCCACCATGACCCTCATGGACAACACGGAAGAACCCCGCGAAGTGGCGCCGCCGGCGGCGGACTTCCTGACCCCGAACCAACCGTCCCTCACCGACCTGTTCGTCGCCGCCTGGGAGAACATCACCGCCTTCCAGATCCGCCAGGCCGCTGGCGCGCTCGATAACGTCGAAACCGCGATACGCCTGCAGCGCCGCATGCTGGACCCGAACGCGGGATTCGGCGCCATGGCGGAGCAGGCGCCCTGGACCCGCTTCAACGCCCCCGTCGAGCGGGGCCGCGGCTACGCGACCGCCGAAATGGACCTCGCCGCCGTCAAGGCCGCGGGGAAACGGCACGGCGCGAAGCTCAACGACGTGTTCCTCGCCATCTGCGGCGGCGGGCTGCGCCGGTACCTCGGCCGCACCGGGGAACTGCCCGCGCGGTCCCTGATCGCGGGCTGCCCGGTCTCACTGCGCAAGCCGGGCGACGCGTCGATGAACAACCAGGTCACCATGATGCAGGTGCGCCTGGGCACGGACCAGCCAGATCCGGCGGCCCGTATCCAGACGATTCTCGAGTCGTCCGCGATCGCGAAGGACGTGACGGCGGACCTGGCCGGCGTTTTCGAGAGCGATCCCGCCGCCTGGGGCATGCCTCTCGCGATGCGTGCCGCCGCCAGCGTCATGGAGGTCGGCGGTACCGCGAACGCGATGCCCCCCGCGTTCAACGTCGTCGTGTCCAACGTCCCCGGACCGCGGGAGACGCTTTACTCCAACGGGGCGCGCATGCTGACCCACTACCCCGTGTCCATCCCCGCGCACGGACTCGGCGTGAACATCACCGTGCAGAGCTACGTGGATACGCTCTACGTCGGCATTACCGCCTGCGCGAAGGCGCTGCCGGACGCCGGGACGCTGCGCGACGATCTCGTGGCCGAGTACGAGGCGTTGTGCGGCGCATTCTTCGAGAAAGAAGCCTCCCCTGCCCTCGCGGACCCCACGCCGCTGCCTGTGGTCCGGCGCAAGCCCGTCGAGATGCCGCCGGCCGAGGCCGCGTGATCAGCGGACGGAGAAAGCAACGTATCCCTTGTTGACATCCATTTTTGCGCACTGCACAATGCGCCCCGTTGTGCAGTGCAGCACCAACGAGTACCACGGGAGTCAGACGCTATGAACCCTTTCGAGAAGCAGCTTCAACTGGGTCGTGAACTGTTCGAACTGAACGCCGGCGCCATGCGTCGGATGGCCGAACTGGACGCCGATTCCTTCCGCACCTTCGTCGAGACGAACCAGTCGTTCTTCGCGAGGCTGCCGGAAGTCAAGGACCTGCCCGGCCTCGTCTCGCTGCAGCGCGAGTACGGCGAAACGGTCTGGAACGGCGCCCAGAACGCGCTCAAGGCCCGTGGCGAGATCCTGCGCGACAGCATGGGCAAGGCGGGCGAGCTGGTCCGCGGCGCCTACGAGGCGACGGTGGAACCCGCCGCCGAGCAGGAGGCCGCCTGACGGCTACCGTCAAGACCGACACCGCTTGAGCAGCAGCGCGCGGGCGTTCTCCCTCTACCCCTCCTCGATCGCCCGCGCGTTGCACTCTCTTCTTCCACGCTGCTCCGGCGGTCCGCGGGGGCAGCGTCAACTCGCGGCCCCTGGCTGACACGAACGCAACCGCAAGCGAGGGCAACGTGTTACAGCAGCTGAGTGCGCAGGACGCATCGTTCCTGTTCATGGAGTCCTCCGCCACGCCGATGCACGTGGGCAGCCTGGCGATCTACGACCCCTCGACCGCCGACCCGGAGGTCCTGTCCGAGGAGCACTACCGGCGCTTCCAGGAGGAACGCCTTCACCTGTGGGCCGCATCCCGCCGGCGTCTCGTGTCGGTGCCCTTCAACGCCGACTACCCGTACTGGATCGAGGACGAGGATTTCGAACTCGACTACCACCTGCGGCGCATCGGCCTGCCGCGACCGGGCGACTGGGCCGAACTCCTCAAGATGGCCGCGCGCATCTTCGAGCGGCCGCTCGACCTGTCGAAGCCGCTCTGGGAGTTCTACATCATCGAGGGCCTGGACCATCTCGAGGGGATCCCGAAGGGGAGTTTCGCCGTCCTGTCGAAGACCCACCACGCCGCCGTCGACGGCGCCTCCGGCATGCATCTCGTGGAACTGCTCCACGACCTGACACCGGAAATCGAGCCCGTCCCCGCCCCTGACGAGGAGTGGCAACCGGACACGGAGCCACCGGGCGCCGAACTGCTCTATCGCGCCTGGACGAACAACTTCGCAACGCCCTTCAAGTTCCTGCGCGTGTGGGCGGACACCACCCGCTCGCTCCCGCGGATGACCGAAGCGTTGACGAGTAACGCGCAGCAGCCGTTCGCGGTCCCGCGCACGCGGTTCAACGGCCGGGTCTCGGCCCACCGCGTGATCGGCGCCCGGCACTTCGACCTCGACACGGTCCGCAAGCTCCGCAAGGCCGTGGATGGGGCGACCGTCAACGACGCCGTGCTCGCGATCTGCGCCGGCGGCATCCGCGCGTACCTGCAAGCGAAGAATGAACTGCCGCGCGACTCCATCGTGGCGATGGCGCCCATCAACGTCCGCACGGACGCCGAGCGCGACACCCTCGGGAACCGGGTCTCCGCGATGTTCCTGCCCATCGGCACGGAAATCGAGGACCCCTTGGAGCGCCTGCGGGCGATCCGGGAACGCACGGCGGCCAACAAGTCGATGACCGAGGCCGGGGGTTCGCGGCTCGCCACGGATTACGCCCAGTTCGTGCCCGCATTCACGGCCGCCCTCGCCGGACGCATGGCGACGCAGATGCCCGACCCGCAGTCCGCCTTCAACGTCAGCATCACCAACGTGCCCGGGCCCGCCGTGCCGCTCTACTCCATGGGCGCGAAGATGGTGACCAGCATCGGGATCGGTCCGATCACCCAGGGCATGGGCCTCATCATGCCGATCTCGAGCTACTGCGGTCAGCTCGTGGTCGCCTTCACTTCGTGTACGCGGATGATCCCGGACCCCGAGCACTTCGGGGCGTGCCTCGACGACGCCTTCCAGGCACTGCGCGACGCCGCTTCGTCAAGCCAAGGAGAACAGCAGTGAGCGACAATCCCATCGCCCTCATCACCGGAGCGTCTTCCGGTATCGGCCGTGAACTGGCCCGCGTGTTCGCCGAACACGGGCACGATCTCGTGATCAC
This sequence comes from Gammaproteobacteria bacterium, assembly GCA_009840715.1. Taxonomy (GTDB): domain Bacteria; phylum Pseudomonadota; class Gammaproteobacteria; order Pseudomonadales; family Azotimanducaceae; genus VXNE01. The sequence continues at coordinate 4,849 of VXNE01000359.1, read as the reverse complement.
CGCCCGGCGGAAAGAACGGCTCGCCGAAGTCGCGGCGGAGCTCGGCGAGCGCGTACGGGTCGAGACCATCCCGGCCAACCTGGCCACGCGCAACGGGATCGCCACGCTCAAGAAGGGTCTCAGGGAGCGTGAACTCGAGGTGGACGTGCTCGTCAACAACGCTGGCGCCGGCGCTTCGGGGCAGTTCGTGGCCGCCGACGCCGCGAAGTCGCTCGCCCTGATCGACCTCAACGTGCGGGCCCTGACCGACCTCACCCACTTCGCCCTGCCGGGCATGCTCGAACGCGGCCGCGGACGCATCCTGAACGTCGCTTCCGTCGCCGCGTTCCAGGCACTGCCCGGCATGTCGGTGTACGCGGCAAGCAAGGCGTTCGTACTGTCGTTCACCGAGGCGCTTTCCGAAGAGCTGGCCAACACGCCGGTGACCGTGACGGCGCTCTGCCCGGGCCTCACGCGCACCGAGATGGTCGACGACTTGCAGGCGGCGCCGGACTTCATGTTCGCGAGCGCGGCCGAGGTGGCCGAGGAAGGCTACCGGGCATGCAGGGCCGGAGAGGTCATCCGGGTGCCGGGCGTCGGCAATCAGGCTCTCGTGACATGGCTCCAGTACCAGCCGCGCTGGCTCAAGCGCTTCCTCTCGGGAATCGCGGGCCGGGCCGCCATCGCGGCCACCGGCACGGAGCGCGGCCAGGAAAAGGACATCACGGCAACGGCCGCGAGCGCAAGCTCGCGCTAGCGCCGCCAAGCTCCTCGCTGGCGCCCGGCGCCTGGCCCAGCCCCCACCGCCCAATGGACTTGCGCCGCAAACGTCACTAACGTGCCGTGCGACGGCGCAAGCCCACCGGAGGACGCGATCATGGCCGATACTGCACGACCGACCGACCGGACTGGCCCCACGCCCACGGACATGGAGCGGGAGGGCGTCGCCCTGTCCGCTGCGCTCGGAGTCGACGCCAAGGCCATCACCGACGCCTGGGCCATGGTCGTCGGGGCCGCCGCACGGCAGCCGGCGGCGCTCTTCGAGGCCTATTCGGGCTTCTGGCGGGATTTCGGGAGCATCCTGTTCGGCACGAGCGACCTCGCCCCCACCGCCGGCGACGCCCGCTTCCGCGACTCGGCGTGGTCCGACAATCCCGTCTATCGCCGTATCGGACAGTCGTACCTGGCGTGGACCAAGGCGCTCGACACCTGGCTCGAGAAGTCGGGGCTGGTCGGCATGGACCGCGAACGGGCCCGCTTCGTGCTCGACGCGGCCAAGGACGTGCTGGCGCCGATGAACACGTTCGCCGGCAATCCCGAGGCGATGGCGAAAGCAACGGAGACCCGGGGCGCCAGCCTGACCGGCGGCCTGCGCAACTTCGTCCATGACTTGCAGCACAACCACGGCTATCCCGCCGTCGCCGACCGCGACGCCTTCGAACTCGGCCGCGCCGTCGCGGCCACGCCCGGCGCCGTGGGGTTCCGCAACGA
>VXNE01000359.1:0-3369 GCA_009840715.1 Gammaproteobacteria bacterium | reverse complement strand
GGTTGTCTTATATTTCTTCATTCAGCTACTCAAAACTCTGGTCTATGGGGGCGTGGCCGCCCGGTCCGTTTTGCTCCGCGGGCCGGCGGTCGCGGCAACGCCCGGCGCCGTGGTGTTCCGCAACGAGGTATTCGAACTGCTGCAGTACGCGCCCACCACCGAGCACGTCCGCACGACGCCGCTCCTGTACATCTTCAGCCAGGTCAACCGCTTCTATCTCGGCGACCTGACGCCGGACCGGAGCCTGTTCCGGCGCCTGCTCGACGCCGGGGTGCCGGTGTATGCGATGAGCTGGCGCAATCCGAAGCCCGAGCAGCGCCACTGGAACCTCGGCACGTACGCCGGCGCCGCCATCGAGGCCATCGAGGCGATCCGCGAGATCGGCGGGAGCGAGCAGGTCGACGTGATGGGGTTGTGCGCCGGAGGACTCGTGGCCACCGCGGCGGCAGGCGTCCTGCAGGCACGGGGCGAAGACCCCATCCGGTCCTTCTCCCTCGTCGTGAGCATCCTCGACAACCACCCGGAGGACAGCGACTTCGGCCTGTTCGTCTCGGAGCGGTCCGTAGCGGCGCAGAAGGCGGTGGTCCGGGCCAAGGGACTCTTCGCCGAGAAGGACGTGTTCGAGATGTTCGCCATGCTGCGCATCGAGGAGAACGTCATGAGCTTCCTGCGCAGCAACTACCTCCTCGGGGAAGCGCCCCCGAAACACCCGCTCCTGTTCTGGTCCATGGACTACACCCGCGTCCCCGCGGAGATGCAGTGCGACTTTCTCGATCTCGCCTGGCGCAACGACCTCGCCCGAGGCGGACTCGAACTGCTCGGCGAGCGCATCGACCTCGGGAAGATCGACTACCCGGTCTACATCCTGGCGGGCAGCACGGACCACATCACGCCGTGGAAGGGCTGCTACCGCAGTGCGCGCCTGTTCGGGGGCGACGTGCGGTTCGTGTTGACGAACCAGAACCACACGCAGACCATCTGTGCCCGGGAGGACAACCGGCACCTGAAGTACTGGATCGGCGAGGCCCTGCCGGAGGATCCCGACGCCTGGCCCGAGCACGTGCAGGAGTACGGAGGCGCCTGGACGGCGGACTGGATCGACTGGCTGCGGCACGGGGCGGACGAGACGGCGCCCGCCGGAGACACCCTCGGCAACGCGGACTATCCTGTGCTGGAGGCCGCCCCGGGCCAATACGTGAGGACATAACCCATGGCCGCATACATCATGCTGAGCACGCTCACCGACGAGGGCCGCAAGACGCTCATGGAGCGCCCGGAGCGGCTGCAGGCGGTGAACAAGGAAGTGGAGAGCATGGGCGCGCGGGTCACCGCCCAGTACGCGGTGCTCGGTGGCTACGACTTCGTCAACGTCATTGAGGCCCCGAGCAACGAGGTGATGGCGCGCATCTCGATGGAACTCGGCTCCCGGGGCACGATCAAGGTCACGACGCTGCCGGCCCAGCCGATCGACGCCTTCGTCGAGATGCTGCAGGGCTCGACGCCACCCACCGGCTGACCTCCCCGCCATGCCGCACTACGTGATGCTGATGCGCTACCGGTCGCACGGCGTCAAGGCGGTGCGGGCGAACCCCCAGGTGCTGCTCGACGCCAACGAGGCGCTCGAACGCTGCGAAGCGAACATCCTGCATTCGTTCCACCTGCTCGGCGAGTGGGACCAGTGCGCCATCGTCGAGGCGCCCGACAACTTCAAGGCGTACCGGGCGTCCATCGCCCACGACATCAGCGCCACCGCCGACATCGACATCCTGCCGGCCATCGACCTCCCGCTCTTCCAGCGGCTCATCTCGCAGGACGCCCGGATCGGTGGGCCGCATCCGTGGCAGATCCGGGTCTGGGCCAAAGTGGCGCGACGCGCGATGCGCCACTACGCCTTCACGCGGTGGGTGAAGCGGTACTGCCGCCCCCTCACCATCACGGGCCGGGAGAAGCTCGCCACGCTCAAGGGCCGCCCCTGCATCGTGATCGGCAACCACTCGAGCCACATGGATCACTTCGTCCTCTTCCACGCGCTGCCCGAGTGGATCAAGTGGAACATCTACTTCGGCGCCGCCGCCGACCGCTGGTTCCTGAAAGGCCGCAAGGAAATCACCCTGCAGCCCTGGTACCAATCGCTGGTGAACGGCTCCTACCCGATCCGCCGGGGCGGCGGCTCGGCCGCCCTCGACTACCCCAAGTGGCTTCTGGAGCAGGGCTGCAACATCATGATCTTTCCCGAGGGCACCCGAGCCCGGGGCCGGGGGCTTTCGCGCTTTCGCCACGGCGTGTCCCTCCTGGCGCTGGAGCACAATGTCCCCGTGGTGCCCGTGTACCTGGCGGGCCTCCGGAAGATGCGGCCGGTCGGAACCCGCACCATCCAGCCAGGTCCGGCCGGGGCGCACATCCTGGACCCGATCGTGTTCGAGCCTGGCGTGACCGTGCCGCAGGCGACGCAGCGGATGTACGACGCGATGCACGCCGTGCACGAACGGGTGCTGGAACACGGGGACGCCGCGGCGGAGAGCTCCCGGCACCTGCGGGGCTCGAGGCGGGAAGGCGATCTGGAGGAGATGCGGGGCGGTCGCTCAGACCAGTCCTGATTCACGCCTCGCGTCTGCGCCGGAACCGTCCGGCTCTGGTAGTCGGCCGAGGCCTGGCCTCTGAACGCGGCTTCTCCCGCAATCCTGTGTCGGGTCACGGCGCCTCTTCGATCACCTCATCCGCAAAGGTCGCCGCAACCCAGTCGCCAGCGTCGACCTCGGCGATCGCGCGACGCAGACGCCCGCGTTCCGAGGCGAACTCAGCAAGTGGCAGTTCTCGATCATCGCGTCGTGTTCGGACTTCGCCATCATCGCCAAACCCCGCGGTAGGGCGGTGTATGCTGTCTGGGACTATCTGAGGACACGGGAGAGACTCATGCTCGCGATCGGAGACTCCGTCCCCGACATCACCCTGCGCAGCCACCAGAACCAGGAAGTCAGCCTCGCTTCCTTCCAGGGCGACAAGTGGGTCGTGCTGCACACCTTCCCCCTCGCCTTCACCGGTGGCTGAAGCAACCAGACCGCGAACTTCAACCGTGGGTTGAAGCAATTCGAAGAAGCCGGTGCGGCCCTGCTCGGGCTCTCCGTCGACTCCACCTTCGCGCTCGGCGCCTGGTCGACCGCGATGGGCGGCATCGGCCACCCGCTGCTCGCGGACTTCTGGCCGCACGGCGCGGCCGCGAAACAGCTCGGGATCTTCAACGACTCCTTCGGGATCGCCAACCGTACGCTGATGATCGTCGACCCCGACGGCGTAGTGCGATACACGGAGGAGCACACGCGGACGCTGCCGGATCCCGACGCGGCGTTGCGCAAGCTGCAGGAGCTGCAA
>VXNE01000452.1 GCA_009840715.1 Gammaproteobacteria bacterium | reverse complement strand
CGTCAACTCAACTCGCGCCCACCACCGCTCCGCCCATCGTCCACGCGACGAGCCAGCTGGTACGGTCCCGCAGGGCAAAGACGATGGGGTCGTGGTCCACGAAGCCGCGGTTCGCGAGCAACAGCAGGCGTCCCAGCCAGTAGATCAACACGGGGCACGCCAAGCCGAGCAGCTCCGGTCGGCTGTAGCGCACCGCGACGTCAGGGCTCTGGATGTACAGCGCCAGCACGACGGCCGCGGCAAAAGCGCTGGCCGCGCCGAGCGCCGCCATCACCCCGAGGTCTTCGCCAACGTACGGTCTTCGACTCTCGGGTAACACGCTGGCCGCGCTAACCAGTTCGGTCTGCCGCTTGACGACGGCGAGGGCGAGAAACACGAACAGGGAGAACGCGAGCAGCCACGGCGATATCACCGCCGACTCTGTCGCCCCCATGCCGACTCGGATCACGTATAGCAGGGCAAGCGCGACCACGTCGACGAACAGTCGGCGCTTCAGCCAGAGCGAATAGCCGAGCGTGCCGACAACGTAGCACAGCAGCAGGTAGCCCCCGGCACTGGCCAGCGAGAAACCCGCCAACACTCCACCCACGACCAGGGCCATGCCGAGCCAGGCGATCGGTAGCGGAGACACTTTCCCCGCGGCGATCGGCCGCTGTCGCTTGCCCGGGTGTTGACGGTCGTCCGGAAGATCGAGCAGATCGTTAAAGACGTAGGTTCCAGACGCACAGCAACAGAGGGCGGCACCCACGCCAAGCGTGAACAGCCAGGCTTGGCCATCCACCTCGTGCGCCGCAAGCAACGGCACGAACACCAACGTGTTCTTCGTCCACTGATGGGGCCGGAGCGCGTAAAGCCAGTCGCGCCAATCCCCTGTGGCTCCACCGAGCAACTTCGGATTCCGGCCCGTGGCCCGGAGTTCGCGAACCAATCCGGTGGAGACGCCCACGCCGATTGCGAGTCGCGACTCTCTCCAGACGGGCAGATCGTGCCGGTGGTTGCCAATGTAGTCGAAACCCCTGGACCCGAAACGCGCCACCAACGCTTCGGCCTTCGCTTTGCCGACAAGGTTCCTGCTGCCGTCCGACGCGAGACAGCCCGCACCATCGATGAACTCGGTGAGCCGGGCGACCGCGAACTCATCCGCCCCCGATGCAAGCCAGACCGGCCTGTTCTGTCTCTTCGCTGCTTCAATCTCAGCCACGACCTCGGCGTTCAGCGGCAACGCGGCGGGGCTTAGGGGGACGGCCTGGGCAACGCGACGCTTCAGTGCTGCCCGCCCCCGCAAAAGCCACCAGGGGAGGAGGAAAGCCTTCCAGGGGCTGGTCGCAATGAGCCGTGCAACACCCTCCACCAAGAGATCGCCCGTCACGAGCGTCCCATCAACGTCCACGACGAGTGGCACGTCGTGATCCCGTAGGCGTGATTCGTCCCGAGGCGTCATCTCCAACTCAGTGCCTTCCTCTCACGCCGGGCTGCGCGAGACACCTGTCCTGTTCACCCGACGGCGCGCGCCCCGCCGGCATCCCAGCTACCGAACGAGCCGCCCTCCTCCGCCAGCCGCTTCAGCAGGGGCGCGGGCCGCCAAGCCTCGCCATACTCCTGGTGGAACGCCAGGATGTCGCGGTAGATGTTCGGAAGCCCCACCCGGTCCGCGTAATACATCGGGCCGCCGCGGTACTTCGGGAAGCCGTAGCCGTAGACGTATACCACGTCCATGTCGCTCGCCCGCAACGCAATCCCGTCGTCGAGCAGTTGCGCACCGATGTTGATGAGCGGGTAGAGGCACCGCTTGAGCACCTCGGCATCGCCGATCTCGCGCCGGGCGATACCGAGTTCCGCGGAGGTTTCCTCGACAAGCCTCGCCACGTCCGGGTCCGGCTCCCCGCGACGGCTGCCCTCCGGATAGCTGTAGTAGCCGGCGTTCGTCTTCTGCCCGTATCGACCGAGCTCGCAAAGCTTGTCCGGCACGACGGCCGTCAACGGCTTGTCCGCATCCGTCACGCCGGCCATCTTGCGCGCCCGCCAGCCGAGGTCGAGACCCACCAGGTCGTTCATCGCGAACGGGCCCATGTTGAAACCGAAGTCCCTGATCACCCGGTCCACCTGCTCGGGCAGGGCGCCATGGAGGATGATCTCGCCGGCCTGGTTCGTGTAACCGCCCAGCATCCGGTTGCCGATGAATCCCGGCGCGTTCGCGGACAGCACCGGGATCTTGCCGATGGTCTTGCCGAGGGCCATGACGGTGGCAAGCGTCTCCTTGCCGGTCTCCTCGCCCCGCACCACTTCGAGCATCTGCATGATGTTGGCGGGGCTGAAGAAGTGCATGCCGACCACGTCCCCGGGACGTTGCGTCATCGCGGCCATCTGGTCGAGGTCGAGGGCGGACGTGTTGCTCGCGAGCACTGCCCCGGGTTTCATCGTCGCGTCCAGCTTCTCGAAGATCTGCTTCTTGAGATCCAGGTTCTCGTAGACCGCCTCGACGACCATGTCCGCATCGCCGATCGCGTTGTAGTCCAGCACACCGTCGATGCGTCCCACGCGCGCGTCCATCTCCTCCTGCGTGATGCGGCCGCCGCGCACCATGCGGCCGTAGTTGTTCCGGATGACGCCGAGGCCCTTGTCCAGGGCTTCCTGGTTCATCTCGAGGACCTTCACCGGAATCCCCGCGTCGGCGAAGGACATGGCGATCCCGCCGCCCATCAGTCCACCCCCGACCGTGGCGGCGCTCCCGATCGGCTTTTTCGGCGTGTCCCCCGGAACGTCGGGGATGCGGGCCGCCTGCCGCTCCGCGAAGAACACGTGGATCATGGCGCCACGCTGCTCGTGGTCGTGACAGACCTGGAAGTTCGCGCGTTCCGCCGCGATGCCCCCGTCGAAATCGTCGATCTCGACCGCCGCCTTGACGGAGTTGAAAGCCATCTGCCCGTTGACCTGGCCCCGCAGGCGCCGCGCGAGGTATGCCTCGCCGGCCTTGAACACGTCGGGATTTGCACGGTCCGCCTCTACCCGGTCGCGCCGGTGCCGCACCAGTGGATGCGGGCCGCCCGCGGCCGCCTTCGCCCTGCCGAACGCGAGCGCGCGTTCGACCAGGTCGCCCGAAGCGATCTCGTCGACGATGCCGAGCGCCAGAGCCTCGTCCGTCTCGAACGGATCGCCCGACAGGATCGCGTCCATCGCCCGTTCCGCGCCGATCAGCCTTGGCAGCCGCTGCGTTCCGCCGCCGCCCGGCAGCAGGCCGATCTTGATCTCCGGCAGTCCCGTGGGCGCCCCGGGCGCTGCGATCCGGTAATGGCACGTGAGGGCCAGTTCCAGGCCCCCACCGAACGCCGTGCCGTTGATGGCCGCCACCACCGGCTTCGCGCTCGCTTCGATGATCTGGCCCGCCGGGCGCTTCGGGACTTCATCGGGATTCGGCGTCTTGCCGAAGTCGCGGATGTCCGCGCCGGCGATGAAGGCCCGTCCCTTGCCCGTGATGACGATGGCGTCCACGCCGTCGTCCGCCAACGCCGTCTCGAGGTGCTGCGACATGTAGAAACGCACGCCCGAACTCAGCGGATTGACGGGCGGGTTGTCGACGGTGAGGAGCGCCACGCGGTCGCGCACCTCGTAGTGAACCGTGCCCAGCAGTGCCATGTCCCGCCCTCGGATGGAAAGCGCGCCAGTATACGGGGCCGGCGCGCGGAAGCCCCGGGGCTTCCGGTTTCCGTGCGAAACTCGTCCGCCTCCCGCCAGGAACGCCCAACGCAATGTCCGACACCGCCTCACGCGCTGCCATCGCCCTGCTCGCCGCCTCCCTGACCGCCGCCGCGCAGTCCTACGCCCCTGCAGCGAACAACGACTACGCCACCACCGTCTACTGGGGCGACACCCACGTGCACACCAGCTACTCCACCGGCGACGCGAACCTGATGGGGCTGAACGTCGTCAGCCCGACCGTGGCCTACCGCTTCGCCCGTGGCGAGACCGTCACCGCCAACAACGGCATGCCGGTCAGGATCAGGAAGCCGCTGGACTTCCTGGTGATCGCCGACCACGCGGAGAACCTCGGCGTCGCCGCGAGCGTCCGCGCGAGCGACCGCAACCTCCTCGCCGCGCCCGGCGGGAGGGAGTTGCTGGAACGCTTCCAGGCGCACCAGGCGGATCCCGACGCGGGACGCCTGCGCTTCGCGCCCCACACCCTGGGCGACGACTACATCCGCTCGGTATGGGGTACGGTGATCGCGGATGCGGACGCTTTCAACGACCCCGGCGAGTTCACCGCTTTCGCCGGCTACGAGTGGACCTCGGTCGGCACGGTCGCGGGCGTGTTCGGCAACCTGCACCGTGTCGTGGTGTTCCGGGACGACGCCGGCAGGACGGGACGAATCCTGCCTTTCAGCGCCTACGACAGCCGGCATCCGGAAGACCTCTGGGCCTTCCTCGAGCGCTACGAAGCCGACACCGGGGGCCAGGTCATCGCCATCCCGCACAACGGCAACACGAGCAACGGCGCCATGTTCGCGCTGACGGACTCGCGGGGCGCGCCGCAGGACGCGCGGTACGCCGCGATGCGCAGCCGTTTCGAGCCGCTCTACGAAGTGACCCAGATCAAGGGCGACAGCGAGACCCACCCGGTGCTCTCGCCCACCGACGAGTTCGCCGACTTCGAGACGTGGCACAGCTGGGCGGGTGGCACGATGGAGCCCGGCTACCATCCCTGCTGTCCGGACTGGGGGACGGCGGACTTCGAGGGACGCAAGCGCGGCGAGTACGCGCGGTCCGCGCTCCGCCGGGGTCTTGTCCAGGAGTCTTTGCTCGGGGTCAATCCCTTCAAGTACGGTCTCATCGGCAGCACGGACGCGCACACGTCCTTCGCCACCGCGGACAACGACAACTTCTGGGGCAAGTACTCGATCACGTTTCCCTCCCCCACCCGCATCTCGGACCCGATGGTGACGAGCTGGGATACGCCGCTGAACTGGGAGACCGGTGCGGCTGGCTACGCCGCCGTGTGGGCGCGCGAGAACACGCGCGAGGCCATCTTCGACGCGCTGAAGCGCCGGGAGGTGTATGCGACGACGGGTCCGCGCATCACCCTGCGTTTCTTCGGCGGATGGGGCTTCGCTTCCGAGGACGCCTTCGCGCCGGACGTGGCCATGCACGGGTACGCCCGCGGCGTGCCGATGGGGGCCGACCTCCCGCCGCGCCCCGGCCCCGCCGCGCCGACCTTCCTGATCGCCGCCCTGCGGGATCCCGCCGGCGCCAACCTGGATCGCATACAGGTCGTGAAGGGGTGGCTGGAAGCCGACGGCACGACGCGCGAACGCGTACATGACGTCGCCCTGGCCGACGGACGCGCGGTCCGCGCGGACGGCGCTGTCGCGCCGGTCGGCTCGACCGTCGACGTGGCCGCCGCTTCGTACACCAACGCGATCGGCGATCCCGAACTGCGGGTGACGTGGACGGACCCGGACTTCGATCCCGGACGGTCAGCCTTCTACTACGTCCGCGTGCTCGAGATTCCAACGCCGCGCTGGACCGCGTACGACGCCCGGTTCTTCGGCATCGAGGAACTGCCCGAAGGGATCAGGATGGTCAGCCAGGAGCGGGCGTACTCCTCGCCGATCTGGTACGCCCCGCGGTAACGCCGTCAGACCAAATCAGGCACCGCGTCGCCGGAGCCCGCAGCCTCCTCGACCGCCTTGGCAACCGACAGGAGGAAGGCGTCCTGGCGCATCGGCGCAACCAGTTGCGCACCCACCGGCAGCCCCTCCGCGAAGCCGCAGGGCAGTGACAGCGCCGGGCAGCACGTCACCGTGACCCGGCTGCAGCTCTGCATCCACTCGATGTAGGTCCGCATCGCCACGCCGTCGACCTCGCGCACCCAGTCCGTATCGACGTCGAAAGGCTGCACCTGAGTCGTGGGTCCGATCAGTACGTCGAAGTCGTCGAAAAACGCCGCCACCCGCGCGACCAGGGCCGACCGGGCTCCGTCGACCCAGTCCTCGTCCGCCTGCGTCAGGGCCTCTCCCGCCGCGGCGTTCCAGAGGATCGTGTCCTTGAGTTCCGCCTTCTGTTCCGGAGGCAGCGGCCCGAACCGCGCGCGGAAGCGCGCGGCCCGCAGGACGTGGAAGACACGGTCCGCGTCGGCGAGGTCCGGTTCGGCGGCGGTCACGATGGCTCCCGCGTCGGCCAGGGTGTCCCCCAATCCCCGGATCGTCGCCCGGATCGGGGCCGCCACTGGCAAGTCGCCGAAGTTCTCGGTGACCGCCACGCGCAGGCCCCTCAGGTCGACCGGCGTCACCGACCGAAACGCGACGCCCGGTTCCGGCAGCGCGTTCGTCACGTGCCGGTCCGGACCGGCGATGGCGGAGAAGAGCAGCGCGAGGTCGTCGACGTTGCGCGCCATGGGGCCACAGGTGGAGATGTCCGACCAGGCGCCCTGCTCCTGCCAGCCGCCGGGCACGCGGCCGGGCGACGGGCGGAAGCCAACGACGTTGCAGAAGGCCGCAGGATTGCGCAACGAGCCCCCGGTGTCGCTGCCGTCCGCGATCGGCATGAACCGCGCGGCGAGCGCCACCGCCGCGCCCCCACTGCTGCCGCCACAGGTGCGCGTCGTGTCCCAGGGATTGCGCGTCGCCCCGAAGACCCGGTTGAAGCTCTGCGAACCGGCCCCGAACTCCGGGACGTTGGTCTTGCCGATCGTCACGGCTCCGGCAGCCTTGATGCGGGCGACGAGCAGGGAGTCTTCGGCGGGCACATGGTCCCTGAACAGCGGCGACCCGTAGGTGGTGCGCAGACCCGCGGTAGCGGTCAGGTCCTTGTGCGCGATCGGCAGTCCGGCGAGCGGCCCGGCGAGTGGTCCCGACGCCCGTCGCCGAGCCTCCTCGAAACACCGGGTCACGACCGCGTTCAGGCCGCGGTCGTACCTTTCAATGCGGTCTATGTGCGTGTCGAGAAGCTCGAGGGCCGATATCTCTCGGTCAGCCAGCAGGCGCCGCAGTTCAACCGCCGAACGAAAGCACAACTCCCCCGAACCGACCATGCGGAACCCCTAAAGACCGTGTCCGCTCCTAGCTCGCTCGATTCAGGACGTCGATGCGCTCGACCAGGCAGTAGTTGTTGTGTTTGCGCGTGTCGTCCACCGTCACTCTGACCAGCCGGTCCATCAGGAAGGCCATCTGGGCCGAGTCGAACATGCGCAAAGCGCTCGACTTCGTTACGTGCTCGCCCGTACAACTGAACGTCACCCAGCTACTCGCGCAGTCCAACCCCTGGTCGACAGGGGAGACGCTCAGAAACGCCATGCAGCCACCGAACTTCTCCCCGTCGGACGCGAGAGTTCGAGTCACCTTTGCATCAAATGCCAGCGTCGTGGCCGACGCCCCGAGCGGGATCGCTAACAGCAGGCTCAACGATGCCTTAAGCCAGCGTCGCATATGGTCCTCCTCCATTCGGCTTGGCGGTGACAGACCCGTGCCGTACGGCTCTCGGTCTCCCGTTCAACGTACTCTATCAGCTTCCCGCAGGACCGTGCGGTCCGTGCCGATTCCGGTCCTTTGACAAGCCGCCCCACGAGGCGCAGCATCCACGATGCAAAGGGGAGGGCTTCCATGACGCAATACGACCTGCGCATCAAGAACGGGACGATCGTCGACGGCACGCGCGTTCCACGGTTCAAGGCCGACCTCTGGGTCCGGGACGGCCGCATCGCCCAGATCGGCGGTCGCGCCCGAGGAGCGGCCGCCCGCGAGATCGACGCCGACGGGCTGATCGTCGCCCCCGGTTTCGTGGACCTGCACACGCACTACGACGCCCAGATCCAGTGGGACCCCTATTGCACGATCTCCGGCTGGCACGGCGTCACCTCCGTGGTGCTCGGCAACTGCGGGTTCGGCTTCGCGCCGGTGCCGCCCGAGGGCCGCGACCGGGCGATGTTGACCATGTCGCGCACCGAGGCGATTCCCTTCGACTCGATGAAAGCGGGCATGCTCTGGGACTGGGTGACCTTCCCCGAGTGGCTCAAGTCCCTCGAGCGCATGCCGAAGGGCGTCAACTGCCTGACCTACATGCCGGTGGCCCCCCTCATGACCTGGGTCATGGGCCTCGAGGCCGCCAAGTCGCGCCCCGCGACGCGGCAGGAGCAGGCCGAGATGAAGGCCCTCCTGCACGAGGCGATGGACGCCGGGGCCTGCGGGTTCTCCCTCCAGCGTCTCGGGGAGAACTCCGTGCAGGCGGATTTCGACGGCACGCCGATGGTGACCGACACGATGTGCGACGAGGATGTCCTCGCGCTCGCCGAGGTACTCGCCGAACGCGACGAGGGATTCGTCCAGATCACGCAGTTCACCGGCGATCTGAAGAAGGACCTGGCCTTCCAGGAGAGGCTCGCGGAGGTCAGCGGCCGGCCGGTACTGCACAACGTGGTCGCGGTCGCCCCCAGGAAGCCCCAGGTGCACCGCGACCGGCTGCAATGGCTCGATGATGCGAACGCGAAGGGCCTGCGCATCTTCGGCCAGAGCTTCACCATGCGGACCGGCTTCGCGTTCACGCTCGAGCACTGGAACCTCTACGACTCGAGCCCGGCCTGGAACCGCGCCACGACCGGCACCTTCGAGGAGAAGATGGCGAAGATGCAGGACGAGGAGATCCGCGCCGGCATCCGCGCCGAGACCGACGCGGCCATCGAGAAGCTCGGCCGGACCCAGGCCCTTGGCGGACCGATCGAGGAGCTCGTGATCCAATCCGTCGACACGTGCGAGAACGCCGGGGACCTCGAGTGCCATGTCGGCAAGACCGTCGGGCAGCTCGCGGAGGAAACCGGCAAGCACCCCATCGACGCCATGCTGGACCTCGCCGTGGAAGGCGGCCTCAAGGTCGAGTTCCTCGGCCGTGACCGCGGGCAGAACGCCGAGTACACCGCCGAGATGATCACGGCGCCGTACTCGATCCCCGGCGTGTCCGACGGCGGCGCCCACACCAAGTTCTTCACGGGCGGCGCCTTCACGACGGACTTCCTGGCCTGGATGGTGCGCGACGAGGGCAAGGTGTCGCTCGAGGAAGCGCACTACCGCCTGAGCTTCCTCCCGGCCTTCGCGGCGGGGTTCCGGGATCGGGGCTTCCTGCGGGAGGGCGCTCCGGCCGACATCGTGGTGTACGACCTCGACGAGCTCGAAGTCACCCCGCGTTGGGTGGGAGATATCGCACACGACTTCCCGGCCAACGAGTGGCGTCGCGTACAGCGCGCGAAGGGATACCGGGCGATCCTAGTCAACGGCGAGCCGACCTTCGAGAACGGCGAGTGCACCGGCCGGACGCCGGGGCGCCTCCTGCGGCACGGCCAGGCCTAGTCTTCCGGGCCGACATGGCCACGGGACATACGTGGCCACGACCGACGCGGGTGGCGCCAGGGCTTCGCTGACGGCGCGCCGCCTCGGCCCCGCGGCCATCGTCGACCTCGGCGGCGTCGCGGCGCTGGCCGGTTACGCCGTCCTGGCGTGGGCATCGCACGACTTTCCCGGTGGCGCGGGATTGCCCGGTTTCTTTGGCCTGATTACCTGGGTCTCGGTGCCGTGGCTCCTCGTCTTCCTCGCCTTCCGGGAGCGGCCAGAGTCCCTGCCCGTGGGGCGCCTGCTCCTGTGGGCGGTCCTGTTCCGGCTCTGCGGCGTGTTCGGCGTGCCGCCGTTCGAAGACGACTGGTTCCGCTACCTCTGGGACGGATACCGCTTCGTCGAGACCGGAACGCCTTACGGCTGGGCGCCGGCCGCGTCCTTCCTCGACGCGGACGTGCCCGCCGCCATGCAGCGGATTCTCGACCAGGTCAACTATCCCGACCTGCCGACGATCTACGGCCCGACCGCGGAGTACCTGTTCGCCCTCGGCCACCTGCTGAGTCCAGGGAGCCTCGTACCCCTCCAGCTGCTCCTGATCGGCGCCGACCTCCTCCTGCTGCGCCTGCTGCTGTCGAGCGCCCGACCCGCCTTCGTTCTCCTGTACGCATGGTGCCCGCTGGTGGTGAAGGAGATCGCTTTCACCGCACACCCGGATGGCCTCGGGGTGTGTCTCGCGTTCGCGGCGATCTTGCTCCGCAGGCGGGAGTTCTTCGTGGCAGCCGGCATCTGCCTGGCGCTCGCGATCGGGACCAAGGTGTTCGCCCTGCTCCTGGCGCCATTCGTGCTGGCAAGGGCCCCCGCACGGACAGCACTGGTCCTGGCCGGGACGCTCGCCCTCCTCTACCTGCCGTTCGTCCTGCAGGGTGGGACGGACCTTCCGACGCTGGCGGTCTTCGCCGCCACCTGGGAGTTCAACAGCGCGCTCTACGGGCTGGTCGCCCCATGGTTGTCACCGGCCGGCGCCCGCGTCGCGCTCGGAGCGGTACTCGTGGTCCTCGGAGCCGCGTACTGGCTGCACTACCGGCGCCACACGCCGGGCGCGATCCCCCGGGGCGACTGGATCTTCGGCGCATGCCTCGCCGTGTCGCCGGTGATCAACCCCTGGTACGCCTTGTGGTTCCTGCCATTCGCAGTGGTCTACCCGAGCCGCTGGGCCTGGACGGCCGCAACGGCCCTGTTCCTCGCCTACCTCACCGGCCTCAACCTCGACGCGATCGAGCTGGAGCCATACGCGCAGCCGGGGTGGGTGCGCCCCGTCGAGTTCGGCGCGATCCTGTTGGCGATTGGGGTGGATGTCTGGCGCGGGCGCGACGCCGATCCCCCAACAAAGGCCGAGGTCCACTGACGCGGGCGTCGTTTCGTCAAGATCCCGAGCGGCTACCGTTGACGAAGCTCGTGCAGGGGGTCAGCTTCGCCGCGTTCTTCGCAAGCTCTCTCGAGTTCCTCGTCCCAAGGGCAAGCATCCGGAAAGCTCTCCGGGGACAAGCCTGTCTCCCTGATTGCACGGCTACGCGCGCTGACGAATGCCTTTCCGACCAGATCCCCACTTGGGTGGAGCAGCCGACGAAGACTCGGAGAGTCCTCCACCAGACCCGCCACTTCGTCGCAACTGTTCTCGAT
>VXNE01000386.1 GCA_009840715.1 Gammaproteobacteria bacterium | reverse complement strand
TGGTGGCTGGGGAGGTCCTGTCACACGCGGCCGAAACCGTCGTGCACCGCGCGTTGCAGATCGGTTCGGACGCCGAAATCACGGCCATTCATGTCGTCGAGCAACATCCCTGGGCCGGTGACCAGGTGGCGTTCCGGCTGCTCGAGTCGGTACGCGAACAGGTGAAGAGCGGGGTGACGCAGCGCCTCGAGGCCGTGTGTGCACCGGCCGGCATCGAGGGGCGCCTGGTCCTTGAGGGCCATGCCGCCAACGAGATCCGCCGCGTTGCCGAGTCGGAGGGCGCGGACCTGATCGTCATGGGCGCCCATGGCCGGCGCGGCTGGCGGCTGCTGCTCGGATCCACGGCGAACGCCGTATTGCACGGCGGGGTCTGCGACGTGCTGTGCGTGCACATCCCCGAGGAACCGCACCCGTTCCGTCACCTCCTCGTCGCGGTGGATTCCGCCGAGGAAGCCTCTCCGATGCTCACGCGCGCGGTCGAGGTTGCCGCGCGGAGCGCGGCGCGCGTATCCGTCGTGACGGTTGTGCAGCCGCTCGAGTACACGTATGCCGGCATCGACCTGACAGGCTACGCCGATCCGGCGATGCAGTTCGGGCACGCCGTCGAGGAACGGATGCAGGCCGAGCTCGACGAACTGGCCGAGCGCTTTGGCCTGACCGGCGAGCGGATCGTCCGTCGGGGGCATCCCGCGGAGGAAATCCACGCCCTCACCGCGGAGTTGGGTGCGGACCTCGTCGTCGTGGGCACGCACGGGAGACACGGACTCGGGGTCCTGCTCGGCTCCACCGCCAACGCCGTGCTGCACGGAGCGAGATCCGACATCCTCGCGGTCCGGATGCCTGGCTGATCTGCATTTGCCCGTGCGGCACGCGCCGCCGGCCGATCGGTCGACCCTGGCGGCTAGCTGGGCACGGCCAGGTCATCTCCGGCCGGATCACCCGGTCCTTCAAGCGCGTCCAGCGCTTTCGCGCGCTGCACGCGGTGGCGCCGGGCCAACTCGCGCATGTCCGTCGTCGCGTCCGTCTCGTCGACGATCTCCAGGCCGAGCAGGGTCTCGATGACGTCCTCCATGGAGACGATGCCCGCCATGCCGCCAAACTCGTCCAACACTACCGCCAGGTGCTCCTGGCGCGCGCGCAGGACGTTGAACAGGTCGGTGATGGCGTGTGTCTCGCCCACGGCCACGACGTCGCGGCGCAGCGTTGCGATCCGCTGGTCGCCGCGGCCCTCGGCCAGCGCGATGAGCAGGTCCGCCCGCAACACGTAACCCGTGATGTGGTCCTTGGACTCGTCGTGCACGGGTATCCGGGAGAACGGCAGGCTCTTCACCACCTTGTAGTACTCGGCGATGCGCTCGTCCTCTGCGGCCACAGCGACGACCGTGCGGGGCGTCATCACGTCCCCCACCTGGATGCTCTGGAAGCGGATCAGGTGACCGATCATCTCGCTTTCCTCGGCCTCGAAGACGCCCTCCTGGGCGCCGAGCTCCGCCATCGCGAGGAAATCCGTCCGGGTCAGGATCGGCTGGGTCGCGCCGCGTTTCAGCCGGCGGGTGATGTACTGGCTCAACCAGACGAAGGGCGCCAGCGCGATGACCAGCAGCCGCAGCGAGTGCGCGGTGAACGTGACGAAGTACTGCCAGTACAGGGCGCCGATCGTCTTTGGCACGATTTCCGAGAAGACCAGTATCGCGATCGTCATCGTTGCCGGAACCGCGACCCTGGTGATCCAGGGGTTCGCCTGTGCCCAGATCACCGCCGCCTGTTCCCCCACGCCGATCGCCCCGACGGTGTGCGCGATCGTGTTGAGCGTGAGGATCGCGGCCAGGGGACGGTCGATGTTGGCCTTGAAATCCTCGAGATAGCGGCCGACGCGGGTGCCTTGCTGGAACTTCAGGCGCGCGTGACTCGGCGTGATGCTGAGCAGCACGGCCTCCCACAACGAGCAGAAGAAAGAGAAGACCAGCGCGAGGAAGAAGAAGGAAAGGAGGAGGCTGTACATCAACGGAACGTGCAGCCGGGGCACCGACAGATCGACATTGCGCCCGTCTGGTCACTAGGGGCCATGCGAACGATTGTAGCAAGCTACGGGCGCCGCGCTCAGCGTCAGAGCATGAACGCCAGAGCCGTCGCGATTCCCAGAAACGAAAAGAACCCGATCACGTCGGTCACCGTGGTCAGGATGATGGAAGAAGCTGTGGCCGGGTCCTGGCCGAGCCGGGTAAGCACCATCGGCACCAGCGCCCCGGCGAGCCCCGCGGCGGGCATGGACAGCGCCATGGCGCAGGAGATCACGAGCGCGAGCCCCGACGACCCGCTCCAGAGATAGACTCCGGCGCCGCAGACCACCGCGAGCGCCAAGCCGTTGGCGACTCCGGTGATCAGTTCCTTGGTCAGCAGCTTCGGCAGTTCGCGCGTACCGACCTCGCGTAGCGCCAGGCCGCGGACAGTGACAGCAAGTGCTTGCGCGCCGGCGTTGCCTCCCTGGCCGGCCACGACGGGCAACAGCACCGCCAGGGCCGTGAACTGGGCGATCAGCCCCTCGAACAGGGCCACGACCGCCGAGGCCAGGAACGCGGTCAGCAGGTTGATCTGCAGCCAGGGGAGACGCCGTCGTACCGCGAAGCCGGGTGTGGACAGGGCTTGTTCGTCGGCGCTCGCGCCCACCATCTTCTGCATGTCCGCACTGGCGGCCTCGCCGACGGCGTCGAGAAGCTGGTCGTGCCGCACGATCCCGAGCAGGCGCCCGCCACTGTCGACGACCGGCAGGGAATCGACCCGGTGTTGCTCAAGGAGCGCAACCACCTCGTCTCTCGGGGCCACGACGTCGATCGACACGGCCGGCCGCGCGTGGACGCCGACGGAGTCGCCTCCTTGCGCAAGCGCGAGTGCCTGGAGGTCCACGCAACCGTCGAGACGGCGTTCGGAATCGACGAGGTAAAGAGTCCTGCCTCCCCGCATGGCGGACCGCCGGATGCGCTCGAGGGCCTCGGCCGCGGTCTGCTCGCGACGCAGGGTGACCACCGGCCGGTCCATCCAGCGGCCAGCCGCGCCGGCCGGCAGGGCGAGAAGGCGTTCCAGTTCCCTTCGCGCGTCCACCGGCAAGGCTTCGAACAGCGCTGCGCGCCGCGGTTCGGACAGGCCCGGTACCAGGGACAGCGCAAGGTGCGTCGGGGCAGCCTCGATCAGGGGGACCTGGTCCGTGACCGCGAGCCGCGTGAACAGGTCGTCCGCGCACACGGGCGAGAGGTGGGTCAGCACCGCCAGGCGCGCGTCGAGGTCGAGACTGCCGAACTCGCCGACGAGCAGTTCGTCGTCCGCATCCTCGAGTACACGGGCCGCATCGGCGGGGAAGCGCATGGCGAAGTCGTTGCGCACCGACCCGGCCAGGGTCGCCACGCCGGATGCGTTGCTCATCGGTCCCGCCGTCCGTCGAACAGCAACCCGGGCAGGTCAGCGAGCAGCTCGAACATCGCCACGGCGATCTCTGCGAGCGGTTCTCGGGCGCCTGGGGACGGCTCGGCGCGGTCCCGCCTGAGTTGCGACGCCGAGAGCAAGCCGACGAGGCGGCGCGCGTCGTCGACCACCGGCAGCCACGGTTGGGGCTGGTTGGCGAAGGCGTCCACCGCCACGCGCACGCTGGCGGACGCGAGCAAGGGTCGTACGGGCGAGAGGCAGTCGCCCACGCTTGCCTGCGGCCCCCGCGTCAAGGCGAGCGCCAGGTCGAGTCTCCCAACAAGGCGGTCTTCGTCGTCGACCACGAGGACCGGCGCGGAGTCGCTCGCCCGGGAGCGCAACGCATCGACGGCCGCGGGGACGGCCGCGTCGCGCTGCACCGACACGAAGTCGAGCGTCGCGACCGCGCCGATCGTGCCCGGCCGGAAGAAGGCGGTTCGAGCGAGTTCGTTCCGGCGCCGTCGCGGTAGCAGCGCGAGCAGCCTGGAGCGCCGCTGCTCTTCCACGCGGCGGAAAATCCGGACGGCGTCGTGCGATGGAGTTTCCGACAGCCAGCGGATGATCGTTTCGTCGGCCGCCCCCTCCAGTAACTCCGCGGCCATCAACTGCGGCAGGCAGGCGACCACGCGGCGCAAGGACTCGTCGGAGAGGCCCGCGAGCAGGTCTTGTGCGTCGGCTCCAGCCGGGGCGACGGCTTCCGCGAAACGCTGGGGATGCATGGCGGCGTAGGCGTCGAGCAACCCCCCTTGCGCAACGCGCGAACTGGTCACGGCGGAGCGTCGGTGAGCCGTGTCACCAGCGCGTCGGTGAAACGGGCCGCGGGAATCGTGGTCAGGCCGTCCGGCGTCGCCAGGACGACCCCCGTGCGGAGCACTTCGACCACCGTTCCCTCCACATCGTCTATGCGCAGCCGGTCGCCTTCGCGGTACTGCTCGAGGTCGCGCCGCGCGATCAGGTTGGCAACGTAGGCGCGCGCACCCATCGCGAATGCGAGCCCAAGGGCGCCGAGGCCGACGGTGAACGCGACGAGCGCCAGGTTGGCGATGAACGAGACCTCTATGCCCAACTGCTGGGCCGCGGCGATCGCCGCCGGGGCGACCGCCAGCCAGTACGCGGCCCGCGGCGGGAAGGGGACGGCGCGCAGGCGTCTGCGCACGATCTCGCGTAGCGCAATGCCGACGAGATGACCGCCGATGAGGATGAAGACCGCCGCGATGAGCCGTGGCAGCAGGACCAGCGCGGCGTCGAGGAGACGTGTCGCCTGCCCGGTGCCGAGGACGGTGAGCGAGAGCGCGACGGCGGCCGCGACCATCGTCCAGAAGGCAAGGGGCGCCAGCACGCGCGCGGCGTGGCTCCGGGATCCGGTGACCTCTCCATCGCTCCCGAGGAAGCGGGAGACGGCGAACCGGGCACCGAAGGCGAGACCCACGCCCAGGATCAGGACACCCAGCCCGACCAGTTCGGAATGTTCGCCCGTTTCAAGCATGCGCCAATTCCCCACCACGCGCGGCGGGCCAAAGTCGTGGCTTCGCCCGTGGTGTCAAATCTCGCCCAGCTCGATCGATCGCGCGTTCAGGGCCGACGTCCGCGCGCCGGTGTCGATCTTGACGCGGAGTGCCGGAACGCCGATGGCGGGTAACGTGGCCCACTCGCGCCACCCGAGCGTCTTCATCCGGTGCGTGCGGGCCTGGCCAATCGCCGACGGCCGGCGGCTGGGTGGGTACACATGGAGATGCAACCCTCGTACATGGACGCGGGTCATTGAGTGTTCGCAGGAAGGTAGCGCCCGGGTTCCGCTCTAGTCAATCTGTCTCGGCGGGCTCCACGGCATCAATCGCCCGGTGGGAAGCCCTCGGGCAACCAGGTCGGGAGGTCGGCGAGGGAGCTTCGCGCCTCGTGTGAGGTCGGTATCCCCCAGGCCTCGAAGAAAGGTCCGAGGTCGCGTCCCACCTCGCGCGAGAAACGCACGAGCCACTGGTCGCGCTTCTCCTGGTCGTTTTTCGGGCGCTCGTCTTCCGGCAGGCCGCGGTAGGTGGCGAAGACGTTCCGGAACGCGTCCCATCCGAAGCCCTGCTGCATCTGCTGGTAGGTGACCATTGCGAGGAACGGAACGCTCTTCCACTGCTCGAGGTCCGGGTTGTCGAAGTCGTATTCCGCCATCTGCTCCGCCCGGAATGCGGCAGAGCCCCAACGGTGCTCGGCCACGGGGATCCCGCACAGGAACTCGTAGATGTACAGCGTGAATAGGTTGACGGTCACCTCGACCGTGCCGTCGAACGTCCAGTCGCTGTTCTGGTGATTGTGGCCCACTTCGTGGAAGAAGCCCCAGTTGCCATCTGTACGGAGGTGTTCCGCGTCCACCACGTTCGCGGACTCGTTGAGATAAGTCATGATCGGATAGCCGGCATGCAGGTAACCCGCCGAGATTTGGCGGTCCACCACGAAGCGTTCGGGGCTCGAGCGCGGGTCCGGCCAACTGCCGAGTTCCGCGGCCAGGTCCAGGATGCGGTCCCAAGTCACCGCCACCGCGGCAGGGTCCTCGAGCCCGCGGACTTGCCGCGCCTCGGTCGTGACGATCATGTTCCGACCCTCGACCTCGGCCCAGGGTGCGGGCGCCTGGCGGATCTCATCGCGCCATGCGTCCGCGTCGGTCTCGCCGAGCACGAAACGCGGCGCCGCCACGGCGCCCTCGATCCCGACGTCGATGCGTCCGAGCCCGGAGTCGGGCGGAACGTCGATGTAGATCAAGCCGCCGAAGGCGTTGGCCACGGGCGTTGTTGAATCGGAAACCCGGAAGCGACGGCTGATCTCGGGCATCCGCGTCCACTCGGGTCGTTTCCAGACGCCGTCGGTGTGTACGCCAACGCGGATATGGAAGCCGGCGTCAGCGGGGGCATCGGGAATGGTCACGGTGACGACCTCCCCCGGCGCGGCGTAGAGGCCCGTCGAGTGCCAGCGCGGTACGGCGGTGTCGACTGATATGGTGCGGGACAGCCGCGGGGCGTCCGAAGCGACGGAACCCGGGAAGTCCGCCGCCGCGGGGTGCGCACGCACGGACTCCGCCGGCGTCCGGCGGTGGCGCTCCACGGCGAGCCTGGTGGCGATGTGGCCCACGAGGTCTGTGCGCTTCACCGGCCGCTCCGCGGTAGGCCACCGGTCGTAGCCCGCGGTCAGCGCGCGCAGGTCCGCCATGAACGGCCCGTCCTCCGGGTTCATGCAGTCGATCGCGCCGTTGAGGCTGGCTATCGCCTGGGTGGTCTCCGGGTCCGTGAGCACTTGTCGGCCGGTCTCGTGGGCGGCGGCGGCCTGCAACGCCCTGGCGGCGTGCGTCAGCGCCGGGGGCCGTCCGTCGACGGCGAACCCCTGCGCCGTTGTCCGCGCGAGGATCCGACGACCCCACCCGATCCCGGCATCGGCCAACAGCCGGTTGCCGGCATAGTCGTCTGCCAGTTCCCTGTCCCGGTGCGCCGCGGCCCAGGCCCAGCCCGGAGCCGCCGTCACGAGGCCCCCACCCGCGCGCACGAATGCCCCCAGCGCGTCGAGTTCCGCCTGGCTCTGGTTCCATAGCCGTACCGCCACGACGTCGACCGTGCGAAGAGCCTCGGAGGTGAGGACTACCTCGACCGCGTCATGCCCGGCGTCCGTCAGCCAGCCGTGCAACTCGTCACCGTACTTGCCTGTCACACCGATGCGCGGCGGCTCCGGCGCAAGGCCCGAAGCCCAATACAGCGCGTTGGTCATCAGCAGACCCGTGTCCGCCAGGTCCAGTGCGTGGGGACGCAGGTACCCGTCTTGGCCGAAGGCGACCACGCGCCCCGCGTCCCAGCGGCCGCCCGCGACCACCGGCGCGAGCCCACCGCTCGTGGCGCCGACAACGAGCGGAAAGGCCCTGGGGCCGAAGACGCAGAAGTCCCCGGTGGCGCCGGGCCGGTCGATCGTCGTCACGCCGTCCAGCAACCCGTTCGCCGCGACGACCTCCGGGGTGCGCTCGCGGAAGGACGGCTCGGTGGGGGCGGCCCACGCGAGATCCGTCGTCAGCTCCGGCCGGTCGACGCGTGTCGCGGGGGAAGCGGTGAGGTCGTAGGAGACCCAGGAGCCGGTGTCGGGATCCCGGAGCAACGGCGTCTCGTGGCCATCGCCGTCGAAATCGCCTGCCCCGATTGCTCGGTGGGTCAACTCACGGGGCATGCCGAAGCCGCGCGTCAGCCTGCCGCGGTGGTTCGTCCCCATCGCGTAGTAGATCCACTCCCCGTTGCCGGTGTGCCGCAACATGACGTCGTCCCGTCCGTCCGCGTCGAAGTCGCCGATCCCCCCGAACTCCCACAGGAGATTCTGCGTGAGGCCCGGCCGCCGCAGGACCCCGCGAGGGCCTGCCATGTCGTAGTAGATCCAGTAGCCCCGGTGGGCATGGCGCAGCAGGATGTCGTCGTGCCCGTCGCCGTTGAAGTCCCCGGCGCCCATCACGTCGAAGAGCGTGTTCTGGGTGACGCCGGTGTTGCGCACGAGCGTCGCCTCGGTGCCGTTCATGGCGTAGTAGAAGGTCACGCCGCGGTCGTGCCGGCGGATCAGCACGTCGTCCGTGCCGTCGCCGTTGAAGTCCGCGATCGCGTCCACCGACCAGTAGTCGTTCCTGGTCATGCGCGGCACGGCGCGTTCGACGATGGTTCCGTCGGCGTGGTCGAAGTATCGCCAGGTCTGATCGACGCTGTCGCGCGCCAGGATCTCGGCCGCGCCGTCGCCGTCGAAGTCGCCGACGCCGACGAAGACCACGGTCTCCGCCATTTCGATCGCCAACGTCTGCCGGGCGGCGTCCTCGGCGTCGAGGTCGTAGTAGATCCACTCCCCGCTGGCGGCGTGGCGCAGCAGGACCTCGTCCTTGCCGTCCGCATCGAAGTCGCCGATGGCGGACAGGGCGTGCACGTGCAGCGCGGCAACCGCGGCTGCAACCGCCGCCGCGACGGTGACACGGGCTGTCATTTGGGGTTCCCGTTCGGGAGACTTTGCCGCGGCGCGCGTCGACTGCCCACGCGCCACGGTCTCCCGATGCAGGGACCCTAGCATGGAACATCCGACGACGGGAGCGCAGCGACCGACGGCGGGTCCCATGGACGGACGGCGGGGCTGGGCCGCGGGCGGAGCCGACGCCGAGCGTGCGCGAACTTAGTTCGCGTTGCGAGGCAGCGGGCCGGCCACGGGGCGCTACAGGAATTGGAATGACGCTTCTATGGTCTGCGCTGCCGCCGACGGACGCCCGCCGGGGCCGGAAACTACGCCCGCCAGCTCCCCTCGTAGAGCACCTTCCCGAAGGCTTCCCGCGTCAGCGGGCGGTAGGGCACGTGCTCCTCGAGTGCCGTGGTGTAGTCGGTGCGCTCGGCGCAGTAGAAGACGCCGAGGGGTTTCGGCAGCGCCGGGTCGTCGACGCGCGCGAGCGCCGCCGCGAGCGCCGGATTGGTCTCATCGTGCAGGCTCGCTTCCGACAGCTCGGACGTGACCCGGAACGTGCCTCGTTCCGCCTCGTACACCAGCCCCTTGTCAGCGGCGGCGCCGAACACCATCGGCTCGCCGTGCCGCACGATGACCGTGGCTTCGGCGCGGTTCTTCTTGCGGGCGAGGTCGCCGAACGCGTTGTCGTTGTAGACGATGCAGTTCTGGAGGATTTCGACCAGGGCGGCGCCCGGGTGGGCATGGGCGCGCAGGAGCACTTCCGGCAGGTGGTCCTGCATCGTGTCGGCGGTGCGTGCGACGAATCCGCCGCCGGCGGCAAGGGCGAGCGCGGTCGCGTTGACCGGCATGTCGAACGTGCCGCCGGGCGTGGAGGGCGAACGCGTGCCTGGCAGTGACGCAGGCGAGAACTGGCCCTTCGTC
The DNA here is from genome assembly GCA_009840715.1 of Gammaproteobacteria bacterium. Lineage (GTDB taxonomy): Bacteria > Pseudomonadota > Gammaproteobacteria > Pseudomonadales > Azotimanducaceae > VXNE01. Next base: position 1,685 of record VXNE01000386.1, on the reverse strand, counting down.
AGGCCGTAGATCGCGTTGTTGAACAGCAGCAGGTTGATGTCGACGTTGCGCCGCAGGGCGTGGAGCACGTGGTTGCCGCCGATGGCCAGGAAGTCGCCGTCGCCGCCCACCACCCAGACGTCGAGGTCCGGGTTCGCGAGCTTGATGCCGGTCGCCAGCGACGGGGCGCGGCCGTGTATGGAGTGGATGCCGTAGGTCTCGACGTAGTACGGGAACCGCGCGGCGCAGCCGATGCCGGAGACGAAGACGACGGAGTCGGGGTCTGTACCCACCTCGGCGAGCACCTTGCGCACCGACTTCAGGATCGCGTAGTCGCCGCAGCCCGGACACCAGCGGACCTCCTGGTCGGTCTCGAAGTCGCGTGCGGTGAGTTCGATCAGTCGTTCGGCCAAGTCGGGATCCTCAGGCGGTCTTTCCCGCGGAACCGGTGACCGTCCGCAGGCCGTGGCCGGGCCGGTCCTGGTCGCGTTCCAGGCAGTCCCGCAACGCGGCTTCGAGGTCGGCGACCCGGAAGGGAAGTCCGTTGACCTGCGTGACGCTCTGCGCGTCGACGAGGAACTCGCTGCGGATCAGCCGGACGAGCTGGCCCTTGTTCAGTTCCGCGACGGCGACGTGGGAGAAGCGCGCCAGGATGGACCCCAGGTTTGGCGGCAGCGGGCATAGTTGCCGCAGGTGCAGGTGACCGACGGCGAGCCCGGTGCCGTTCAGCCGCGCTACCGCTTCCTCGATGGCGCCATAGGTGCTGCCCCAGCCAAGGACGAGCAGGTCGCCTCGGGCAGCGCCGCTGTCGATGTCGTGCTCGAGCCCGTCGAGGGCGACGCGGGCGACTTTCTCGGCGCGCAGGTCCGTCATGCGCTGGTGGTTGTCCGGGTCGTAGGAGATCTCCCCGCTGCCGCTCGCGCGCTCGATGCCGCCGACCCGGTGCGCGAGTCCGGGCGTCCCGGGGGTCGCCCACGGTCGCGCCAGGGTCTCGGGATCGCGCGCGAAGGGCTCGAACCCCTCGGGGTCCGTCCGGAACGTCGGGGCGATGGACGGCAGGGCGTCCACGTCGGGAAGCTCCCAGGGCGCCGCCGCGTTGGCGATGTACGCGTCGGACAGGATCATCACCGGGGTCATGTGATCGGTCGCGATGCGGGCCGCCTCGATGACGATGTCGAAACACTCCGAAGGCGTGGCGGGCGCGAGTACCGGAAGAGGGGCTTCCCCGTGACGTCCGTACAGGGCGAGATTGAGGTCCGCCTGCTCGGGTTTCGTAGGCATGCCCGTCGAGGGGCCGGCGCGCTGCACGTCGATCGCGAGTAGCGGCAGTTCGGCGGCCACGGCCAGGCCGAGCGCCTCGGATTTGAGCGCGATGCCCGGGCCGGAACTGGTGGTGACGCCGAGCCCTCCCGCGTACGAGGCGCCGAGCGCCGCCGTGGCCGCCGCGATCTCGTCCTCGGCCTGGAATGTCACGATGCCCTGGCCCTTGAGGGAGGCCAGGAAGTGGAGCAGGGCGGAGGCCGGCGTAATCGGGTACGAACAGTACGTGATCTTGAGTCCCGACAGCGCCGCCACGGCGGCGAGGCCGAGGCCCATCGCGTCCGTGCCGGTGATCGTGCGGAAGAGCCCGTGGTGAAGTTCGCCGCGCGCGCCGAGCGCGGCGTCGCCGGCGTCGAGTTCCATGGTCTCGCCGTAGGCGTGTCGGG
>VXNE01000679.1 GCA_009840715.1 Gammaproteobacteria bacterium | reverse complement strand
TTTTTTTTATCTCCACGCCCCCCCCCCACCTCACCACGTGTAAGTTCGGCGGCTGCGTCATATGTGTAAACCCCCCCGGCCTTGGGCCGGCGGCCGGGCGGGCGATGGCCGCGGAGCGTTTGCTACATACTCGCTTCGAGACGCGCGAGTTCGTCCTGCAGCATGCCCGCCATGCGAAACACATGGGAAGGGAAGATGTGTTTCGGGCGGGGGATCTCCTGTGCGGGCACGTCCTTCGCTTCCAGCACCAGCGTCAGGTACGCCAACTCGGACAGCAGCGTCGTCGCCAGGTCGTAGACGTCCGCCGGGGCAATGTCGCGCCGTCGCAGTTCCCGGCGCAGGTTCAGCCGGAGCATCTGGATGTCCCGCTTCTCGCCGATCACGGTGGCGAGTTCAAGGCACTCGAGCACCCGGCGATAGACGTCGGCAGGTACCTTCCCGGCCTCGAAGGGCGGCAGCACTCCGTAGACCGGGTCCGACTCGTCCTCCGTCAACGCCCCCGCGACATACGTGGTCGCCAACTCGAGACGAGCATAGACGTCCTCGGGTTTGAACTGGCGGTCGAGCAGGAAGTTGAGTTGCCGGCTGGCCTGGATGATCTCGCGGTACACGTCCCGCGGTTCACGGCCGGGCTCCAGCGCGGCCTGTTCGGCGCCGTAAGACATCCCGAGTTCGCCCCGCACCGCGTCGATATGCCCACGCGCAAGGACGACCACCGCGAAGACATCCGCCGGGGCGATCTCGTCGCCGAGCACCGGCGGCACGGTTTGCCGCTCCACCCCTGCCAGCTCCGTGGCGAGGCGATTCGCCTTGCGGAACAGTGTGAGGGCCTGGTAGTAGACGTGGCGGGGCTGCGCGTCGATGACCACCCACGGCTCCGTCGTCAGTTCCGGGCGACCCATCACCTCCGCAATCAGCCCGATGTTCGCCGAGACCTGGCTGACGGCCTGGTAGACGTGCGCCGGGGTGATCTCCTCTTCCGCGGCCCCTTGCCCGCCCGCGGCAACCAGCAAGAACGCCAAAGTCGCGCTCGACTTCCTCATCGCTTCCACTCCCGCAAAACCGACGTTCGCCCGCATCATAGCGCGCGCGGGCCGGCACGGTCGGACCCACCATGGCGATGGCATGTGCCCGGTCACGGTGTCGCGTAACATGAAACCGGAGGCCAGTCCAGAGACGGCCTGCTTCCCGTGCCAAAGGAGTCGAGAGATGAACAACGTCCTGCGCCCCATGGGCTTCGCGGCGATCGCCGCAATCGGCATCGCGACCCACGCGGAGGTGGCCGGCAGTTGGGCCCTCACGAGCGAGGGAGAGCGCGGGACCAACCGCAGCACGCTGACCATCGAGCGGACCGGAGACGGGTATCGCGGAACCCTGGAGGGAGAACGTGGTACGCAGGAGCTCCCTTCGATAGCCGTGGACGGGGAGAGTTTCTCCTTCGAACTGACCGTACGGCCGCTCCTGCGTGAGATCAATCTCACGTACACCGGCACCGTGAGCGGCGACACCGTCTCCGGCATGATCACCACGCCCAGGGGGGAGCGGCCGTTCTCGGGTACCAGAAAGGAGTAGGGCGTGAACCGACCGACCGTCACCGACCTGCTGAGCGACCGCGCCGTCCGCGACCCCTACGCCTACCTCGGGGCGCTCCGCGAAACCGCACCCATCCATCGCGACGACGCCCTCGGGGCCTGGCTCGTCCTGCGCTACGACGACGTGCGGGCAGCGTTCCGGGACCAGCGCCTCTCTTCCGACCGGGTCACGGGTTTCTTCGCACGGCGCGAGGCGGCCGGCACCATCGACGAAGTTCGCGTCACGGCCGACATTCTGACCCGCTGGATCGTCTTCGCCGACCCACCCCGCCACACCCGGCTGAGAAAGCTCGCGGACTACGCGTTTCGCCCGAAGGCGGTCGAACGCATGCGCGGCTGGATCACGGGGCTGGTGGACGAACTGGTGGACGAGGTGGGCGCCGGGGGCGATATCGACTTCGTCGAACGCTTCGCGCGGCCCCTGCCGGTGCGCGTCATCTGCCACCTCTTCGGCGTCCCGCCGGAGCATCGCGCCGACCTCACCCGCTGGTCGGACGACATGCTGACCCTGCTCTTCAGCGCCGTGCACCTCCCCGACCGGCACGAACGCGCCGAGCGCGGCTTCCGCGAGTTCTCCGAGTTCCTGCACACCGTCATCGCAGAGCGCCGGGCGCGGCCGCGCGATGACCTCGTGACCGACCTGATCGCCGCGCGGGAACGCGGCGACGTGCTCGACGAGGAAGAGATCATCGCCACCTGCATCCTGCTGCTGTTCGCCGGGCACGAAACCACGCGCAACCTCCTCGCGAATGGACTGAAGGCGATCCTGGAGTTCCCCCGGGCGAAGGCGGCGCTGGCCGCGGACCCCGGCGCGATGCCAGCGGCGGTCGAGGAGATCCTGCGCTACGACGGACCCATGAAGGGCATGTGGCGCCAGGCCACCGAGGCGCTCGAGTACGAGGGCGAACGCATCGAGCCCGGCGAGCGCGTGCTGCTGATGCAGGCCGCCGCCAACCGCGATCCCCGCCGCTTCACCGACCCGGACATCTTCGACATCGCCCGTCCGTCCAACCGGCACGTGGGGTTCGGCTACTCGATCCACTACTGCCTGGGCGCCAACATCGCGCGGCTCGAAGGGGCGCTGGGACTCGAGGCGTTCCTGCGCCGTTTCCCTGACGTGACCCTTGCCGCGGACGAATTCGAATGGGACCGCGTCGTGCTGAGCCGTTCGCTGAAGACCCTCCCTATCCGGCGCGGTACGCAAACCGCGAGACCCCGGCCCAACGCGTCGGGGAAACGTCGGGGTCGCGGCCCGACGCGACCGCCATGACAGACGCCGCGCCGAACTCCGTTCCGGAGGCCGACACATTCAGCGTCAGCCGCGGTGAGTTGATCTACGCGACGACCCTGATCGCGTTGGCGAGCGGCTTCAACTACCTCGACCGCTCCGGACTGTCGATCCTGATCGAGCCGATCAAGCACGAGTTCGCACTTACCGATACCCAGGCCGGCCTGCTCACCGGGTTCGCGTTCAGCGTCACCTACGCGTGTTTTGCCATTCCCCTTGCGCGTCTGGCAGACAACCGCAATCGGGTCCGTCTGCTGTCCGCGTGCATCGCCGTGTGGAGCGTCGCCACGGTACTCGCCGGCACGGTGACCAGTTTCCTGCAGATGACCCTGACGCGCGTGGTCGTCGGTATCGGAGAAGCGGGGGGCAACCCGACTTCGGTGTCGATGCTCGGCGACTACTACACGCCGGAGACGCGCACGCGCGGCTTGAGCTTGTTCAACCTGGGGGCGACCACCGGGGCCACTCTGGGCCTCGCGTTGATCGGTGTGATCGCCGACCAGTTCGGCTGGCGGGTGGCCTTCTACGTCATGGGCGCACCGGGCATTCTGCTGGCGATCGTCGTCTTCGCCACGCTGCGGGAACCGGTGCGGGGCCGCTTTCAGGACCCTTCCCTCGCGTACGACACCGACATCGGCTGGCTCACGGCGGTGCGGCAAGCCCTGCGCCCCAATACCATGCGCCACCTGTTGGTCGCCTACAGCATCGTCGCTTTCGGCAGCAACGGCGCGGGCGCGTGGCTAGGCGCTTTCTTCATGCGCACCCACGATCTGACACTGACCGAGGTCGGCGCGGTACTGGGCCTGATTTCCGGCCTGAGCAGCCTCGTCGGCACGCTGCTGGGCGCGCTCGGCACCCCGTGGCTGGTGCGCCGCGACCGCCGCTGGGAACTCTGGTTGCCGGGGTTCGTTTACGCAGCCATCGTCCCTGTCTACATCTTCCTGTTCTACTCGGACGATGTCGAACTCGTTTACCTGGCCCTGGGGTTCACGAGTTTCGCGGCGGCAGCCATCGTGGGGGCCATCCTGTCAGCCATGCAGAGCGTCCTCCCCGCACACCTTCGCGCCATGGGCATGGCGCTCTCCATGTTCGCGGTCAGCTTCGTCGGCGACGGCGCCGGTCCGTTGCTCGTCGGTTGGACGAGCGCTCTACTGGCGCCCGAAATCGGAGGCGAAAGTCTGCGTTATGCGGTGATTCTCGGCGTTGCCGTCATGGCATGGGGCATCGTGCACTTCTTCCTCGGGGCGAAGCACCAACGGCGCGATCTCGTGTCCTAGCGTCACCAACCGTTGCTCAGGAAAACGCGCGCAGGTGCCCGTCGAGCAGCGGTGGAAACACCCCGGGCGCCTCGTCGGTGACGAAGTGTCCGACCCCGGGAACCTCGACGAACTCGAAGGGGGCATCCACGTACTCCCGGGTTCCCTCCGCCGCGAGACGCCCCACCGATTGGTCCCGGTTCCCCCAGACGTAAAGCACAGGCATCGTGACCGCCGGAATGTCGGGGGCCTGCAGACCCGAACGTCCGACTGCCCGGTACCAGTTGACCGCGGCGTCGAGCGCGTCCCGGTCGCCGAGGGTGGCCAGATAGGTTTCCGCGTCGCGCCGCGGGACGCCAGCGCGCGCAAACATGCCGCGCAGCCGTGCGGCCCCGTCCGCCAGCAGCTCATCCGTCGCCTCGGGACGCAGGAAGGACCGGTGGTGCCCCGAGCGGGACGGCTGGTCGGGATCGCTGCGCATCGCCGCGGCGAACGCCGCGGGGTGCGGCCTCGAGATGACCGAGAGCGTTCTTACCCGATCCGGGTGCGTGGCTGCCGTCACCCAGGCGAGATGTCCTCCCCAGTCGTGACCCACGAGGTGAAAACGTTCCCGGCCGAGGGCATCCGCCATCGCCAGGACGTCGCCGACCAGCAGTTCGACCCGATACGCGTCCACCCCTGCCGGACGGGCGCCGGGCGAGTATCCCCGCTGGTCCGGAGCGCACGCACGCAGACCCGCCTCCGCGAGCGTCGAGAGCTCGGCGCGCCACGTGTGCCGGGTCTGCGGAAAGCCGTGCAGCAGCAGCACGAGGTCGCCGTCCTCGGGCCCCGACAGGTCGGCCGTGAAAGTCCACTCCCCTGCCACCACGGACTGGGTCCGCACACGCTTCGCACCGCCCATCCTGCCGCCGGCCTCCTCGTACCCGCCCGGTTTCGTGCACCGTAGCACAGCGTCGCGCACGCCTTGCGAGCCCCCGCGCACACGGGGCCGCCCCTTTCGTTCGCGCTATGCTGCCAACCAACCCCGGTCGCCCGCCGGCCCCTTTGACGCGGAGTCACGAGGTTCATGAAGCCATGGCGTTGAAGACCCTGACCCGCTGGTACGGCAGGAGATTCAACGAGCGCGTCATCGAGCGCCTGCGATCGCCCGACCACGCTCCACACAGCCAGCGTGACCTGCTCATCACCGTGACCGGCCGCAAGTCCGGCAAGCAGTACACGATCCCCCTGAACTACCGGCGCACGCCGCAGGACACGCTCGTGATCGGTACGGAAGGAGACTGGTGGCGCAATCTCGAGGGCGGCGCGGACGTGACGGTCCTGTTGGCCGGCGAGACGCTGCGCGCACGCGCCGAGCCCATCCTCGACGATCCCGGGAAACGCAGGCGGCTCGGGAAGCTCATGACCGGACCGTTCTGGTTCGTGTTCTCGCGATCGATCGTCGTCATCGAGGTCACGATCGTCGGCTGAAGCGCCGGCGCGCCCTCGAACCGGCAGATCGCCCGGTCGCTCGTCACCTGGCGCCGGCCCGGTAACGAAGATCAACTCCAGATCGCGCTCGGCATCCGTCGCGAACTCAGTCCGTCAGGCCATGAGCCCGGCGTTTCCTTGCCGCCATGTCCCTGACGCGCTGCCCCATCGCGTCACTCTCGACGAAGTCCCCTTGCCGGCGTTGCGAAAGGAGCAGCATCAGGGCTTCCTTCCTCACGCGTTCCCGCTCCAATCGCTGCCCCACCGACGACTTGACCGTCACACCCGTCAACCTTGGTCGATCACCCCACCGCGGACCGCTCCGACCACACGACGCAGAGCGCGTGCGCGGCAGCGACCGCGGCAACGTGCAGTGCCGGCAGGACCAGGACGCAGATGCCCTCGACAATGCGGGCGGGCCAGCCTTCGTAGGCGCCCATCGCGCTCGACGCGACCACGACCCCGATCACCAGCCCCGTCGCGCCGAAACCACGCCAGCGCAGACGCCCCGATGCGGCCATGCGCTGCATGCGCCACGAGAGGAACAGGCGGTCCCAGCGGTTGCCGGACGCCGTGGCGATGCGCACCCCGTGCCGGGGCCAGGCGGCCAGCGCATCCCCGACGTACCAGGGCCACCAGAACCACGCCCCGAGCAGGAGCCCGGCAGCGCCGACGAAAAGCGTCTGCCTGAGTAGCGCCGTGGTCACGGGCACGCAGAACAGCGCCACGGCGACGCCGAAGGCCACCGCCGCGAACGCGAGCAGCCAGCCGGCCACGAAGCCGGCGAAGCCGACCGCCTCGAAGAACCACCGTGCCTTCGAGCCGTGCGCCGCCACGCCGAGCCCCGCGGCTGCGCCATGGACGTGGAGCGGCAGGAGCAACGTCAGCAGGGGGAAGCGATATGTCGGGTCGGCAACCAGCCAGAGGACCAGAGCCGCCGCGGCCGTCGGCGGCAGCAGCGGCACGATCGCGCCGCGCCAGGCGCTCGTTTCCAATCCGAACGGCGCGCCCACTGCCGGAGCGTGCGCCTTACAGTCCGACGCTGCGCCGGTCGAGCGGCCGCAACGGCACGTCCGGATCCGGCGAGGGAATGGCGGAGAGCAGCAGCCGCGTGTAGTCCTCGCGCGGGTTGGCGAACAGGTCGTCGACCACGCCGCTCTCGACCACGCGGCCCCGGTGCATGACGAGCACCCGGTCGCAGATGTGCTGCACGACCGAGAGGTCGTGCGCCACGAACAGGTATGTCAGGCCCAGATCACGCTGCAGGTCCTCGAGCAGGTTGATGATCTGCGCCTGCACGGACACGTCGAGCGCCGACACCGACTCGTCGCACACCACCAGGTTCGGCCGCAGGATCAAGGCGCGGGCGATCCCGATGCGCTGCCGCTGTCCGCCGGAGAAGGCATGCGGGTACCGCGTGAGGGAGTCGTGTTCGAGCTGCACGTGGTCGAGCATGTCGAGCACGGCCGCGAGGCGCTCCTCCCGGTTCCCCACCCGGTGGACGACGAGCGGCTCCTCGAGGATCTCCCTCACCGTCATCCGCGGGTTCAGCGACGCGAACGGATCCTGGAAGATCATCTGCATCTCGCGCCGGAGCGGAATGAGCTCCTTCGGGGACAGGTCCTGCAACTCGACCCACCCGTCCGCGCTCCGGAACCGCACGACGCCTGCGTCCGGATCGATCGCCCGCAGGATGCAACGCGCGAGCGTCGTCTTGCCGGAACCGGACTCGCCAACGATGCCGAGCGTCTCCGAGCGCCGCACGTCGAAGGACACGTCCTCGACCGCGGGCACTCCGTCGAAGTGCTTGGAGAGGCCGGTGACGGTAAGCAGCGTGTCGTCGTGCATCGGCGCCTCAACCCCGGCTGTCCTGCGGCATGCTGACCTGACGTCCGTCCGCCAGACGCCGCAGCGGATGGGGGGTTTCGATGTCCGCATCGCCCACCACGCTCCCGATCGTGGCGAGCGGCTGCCCCTTCGGCGCCAGGCCGGGGATCGCGGCGAGGAGACCGCGCGTGTACGGGTGCACGGGATCCTTGAGCACCTGCCGCACCGTCCCGATCTCGAGCACGCGCCCCTGGTACATGACCACGACCTGGTCCGCGATCTGCGCCACCACGCCAAGGTCGTGCGTGATGAAGATCACCGAGTTCCCAAGGTCCCGCTGCAGATCCTTGATGAGCGTCAGGATCTCGGCCTGGATCGTCACGTCCAGCGCCGTGGTCGGCTCGTCGCAGATCAGCACCTCCGGATGACATACGAGCGCCATCGCGATGACCACGCGCTGGCGCATGCCACCCGAGAACTCGAACGGATACATGCGCATGCGGCGCTCGATGTCGTCGAGGCCGACCCGCTCGAGCATTTCGGCCGACTCGCGCCAGGCCTGCCGGCGGCTGACGTCGCGGTGGCAGAGGATCGCCTCGGCGACCTGGTTGCCGACGGTGTAGACCGGGGAGAGGGCCGTCATCGGCTCCTGGAAGACCATGCTGATCAGTCCGCCGTGCAGCTCCTGCAGCCGCGGGTCCCGGTTCGGGAGCGAGACGATATCGAATGGCGGAGCCCTCAGCCGGGGAGCGCGAGGGGCCTGCCCCTCGCTGGAAAGAGCCCGCTCCGGCGCGAACTCGATGGTGCCGGCGACGATCCGCCCCGGCGGCTGGATCAGCCGCATGATGCAGTTCGCGGTCACGGACTTGCCGGAGCCGGATTCGCCGACGATGGCGGTCACCTCGCCCCGCGGCACGTCGAAACCCACATCCACGAGCGCGCGCGTCAATCCCGTGTCGGTCTTGAACTCCACCGCGAGGTCCCGGATCGAGAGCACGGCGTCCATCGGCTACTTCATCCCGCCCGTGCTGTATGGATCGGCGGCGTCGCGCAGCCCGTCGCCGAGCAGGTTGAAGGCCATGACCGTCAGCACGACGAAGAGCCCCGGGAACATCTGCCACGGCGTCAGCTCGATCACGAGCGGGTTCTGCGCCTGGAACATGAGCACGCCCCAGCTCACCACCGGTGGCCGGAGCCCGATGCCGAGGAACGACAGCGCCGTCTCGCCGAGGATCATCGCAGGCACCGCCAGCGTCGCCGTGGCGATGATGTGGCTCGAGAAGCTCGGCAGCATGTGCTTGCGGATGACCCGGGGCGTGTCGGCCCCGATCAGCCGCGCCGCCATCACGAACTCCTCTTCCCGGAGCGCCAGGAAACGGCCCCGCACCTGGCGCGCGAGCGCCGTCCAGCCGAAGAGCGACAGGATGATGGTGATGCCGAAATAGACGAGGAGCGGCGACCAGTGCACCGGCAACGCCGCGGAGAGCGCCATCCAGAGCGGCAGGGACGGCAGGCACTGCAGCACCTCGATGGCCTTGTTCACCACGCGGTCCGCCAGACCCCCGAGGTAGCCCGCGATCCCGCCGAGCAGGATGCCGAGGACGATCGTCAGGACGACGCCGACGATGCCGATGGAGAGCGAGATCCTCCCGCCGTAAAGGACCCGGGAGAACATGTCGCGACCCAGCGGGTCCGTGCCGAAGAGATGAATGTACGTACCCGCATCCGTCGTGAACAGGTGGCGGTCCATCGGGAACAGGTTCCACATCTCGTAAGGCTCGCCGCGCGCAAAGAAGCGGATGGGATGGCGCGTGCCGGTGTCCTCCGCGTACTCGCGCATCCAGGTGTCAGGGTTCACCTCCATGCGGTATGCATAGACGAAGGGCCGGAGATGGAACCGCCCCTCCGCGTCGAAGAAGTGCACGCCCATCGGGGGCGCGTTGATCGCGTCGTCGTTGCGCGTGGTCGTGCCGTAGGGCGCGACGAACTCGCAGAAGGCCGCGAGCACGTATAGCACCAGGAGGAACGCACCACTCGCGAGCGCCAGGCGATGGCGCCGGAAACGCAGCCACATCAGTCTCCGCGGCGAGATCGCGGCGGCGGTCTCGCGGTCCGTGACGCCGGCTGCCACCCCGGCGCCCGACGGCAGCGCCACCTCACTCAAAGCGAATCCTCGGATCGACCCACGCCAGCAGGAGATCGGAGAGCAGGATGCCCACCACGGTCAGGATGGCGAGCCACATCAGCAGGCTGCCCGCCAGGAACATGTCCTGGTTGAGCAGCGACTGCAGCAGGAGCGGGCCGATCGTCGGCAGCCCCATGACCAGCGACACCAGCGCCTCGCCGGAGACGAGCCCCGGCAGCATCAGCCCGATGTTGCTGATGAACGGGTTGATGGCGATGCGGACCGGGTATTTCAGCACGAGCTTCGCCGGCGGCACCCCCTTGGCCCGCGCGGTGACGACATAGGGCTTGTTCAGTTCGTCAAGGAGATTGGCCCGCAGGATGCGCATCGTGAACGCGGCCGAGCCCATCCCCACGATGATCATCGGCAGCCACAGGTGGGCCAGCAGGTCGGCGAACCGGGCCCAGCTCCACGCGGCGTCCTCGAACTCGGGGGAGAATAGTCCGCCGGTGCTGACCCCGAACCATTCGAAGCCGATGTGCATGAAGATGAGCGCGAGCAGGAACGGCGGCGTCGCGAGGCCGACGAGCGCGATGCTCGTCATGACGTAGTCGCCGATGGAGTACTGACGAACCGCCGAGTAGATGCCGATGGGCAGGGCGACGATCCAGGTGAAGAAGAGCGCCGAGACCGTGATCGACAGTGTGTACCCCAGACGCTCCCACACCAGTTCGTTCACCGGGCGCGAGAACAGGTAGGAGTACCCCATGTCGCCGGTGAGGAAGTTCCCGGCCCAGTAGAAGTACTGGAGCACCAGGGGCTTGTCGAGGTTGTACTGGGCGCGCAGGTTCTGGACGTACTCTTCGGTGACGTCGACCCCCTGGGCCTGCAGGCGGTCCAGCGTCGAGGAGACGATATCCCCCTCGGGCAACTGGATGACGGTGAAGATGATCACGGAGATGACGGCGAGCGTCGGGACCATCCCGAGGACGCGCGAGACGAGGTAGGAACGCACCGCCTAGTCCGACTCTTCGAAGTACCAGGTGGCCGGGTGATAGGACAGCGTCCAGCGGTTGTCCCAGCCCCAGATGCCGGTCGGAGTCACGTTCCTGAGGCGTTTCGACACCACCACCGGGTGCGGCGCCTGGCCGACCGTGCCGATGGTCCAGAGGTTTTCCGCGGCGGCTTCAAGCAGGGCCTTCGCAGCCACGGTACGGTCCGCCTCCGTCGTCGCCATGCGCAGCGCGTCACCCCAACCCTGCAGTTCCCGTACGTTGTCCGGCGGACGTTCGCCGAGCCTCCCGTCCGTCTGGTAGTAGCGTGCCCAGTGGTTCCACATCGCGATGTCCCACCCGGTGCGGTGCGGGTAGAACCAGTCCGGGACGAGGGGGAACAGGATGTCGGTGACCTTGTCGGCGTGCCACAGCGTCATCTGCATCTTGTTGGCCTGGGCGCGCTC
>VXNE01000275.1:1067-11073 GCA_009840715.1 Gammaproteobacteria bacterium | reverse complement strand
GATCAAGGCGGGGCTCGACCTCCATCGCCAGTTCCTGCAATAATCGCGTCGGGACCGCTGTAGTGGGGCGGATTCCGTCTCGGTCGAGCGGTGATTTCCTGGATGGAATCAATGGCTTGCAGAATCGGGGGAGGGCCTGCCGCCGCGTGGGCGGAGGCTGCGGGATTTCCCGAAAAATGCGCTTGCCATTCCCCGAACGCTATGGATAATGGCGAACAAGCTGCGTGGCGTTGGGGGGGTTCCCCAGCCAAATGGCTGAATCAGCGTTAGTTGGGACTACTTGGAGAAACGAATGCTCTTCAAAAAGACTTTGAAGGTTGCATCTGCAACCGCGCTATGGATGGTGGCCCTGCTGGGCGCCAATTCGGCCATGGCCACGATCAACCTGGACGGCACTCCGGCGGCTAATACGATGAACGCGACGGCGGCGGTGACGTTCTCGCTGGAAACGATTGAGGCCGGTGACAATATCAGTGCTGCCGGACAACCCAAGTTCTATATGGTCACGGCTGCCAACGCTACTGACCTCGCGGTCACGCGGACCTTGGGCATCTACCACCTCGTGGTGGATGAGAACACCAACCTCTACCTGCGGTACGACTTCAACGAGCACCTGAAGTTGCGGACGACTGCGGGGCTTGAGAACGCCGACGTCACCGTAGCTGGCGGAGCGGGATCACCAACGGTAGCGCTGGAGAGTACCGTCGCGAGCGATCCATTCGTCCTGGTGCAAGTCGACGGTACCCCGGATGCAGAAGCCGTCGTTACCGTGAACTTCCAGGACTCCCTGGCGACCTCCGGCCGTGGTAACGGGACCGTGCGAATCCGGGCCTACGAGAGCCCCGTCGACGCGATCAGCGGTAGGGACAACGCACTGTTCGATCAGTCCGCCACTCTGGTCAAGGTCGCGCGGAGCGTGTCGGTCACGGTGAACTCGGCCATTGCGACCGCTGATGTCGAAACCGGCTTCACGAAGTTCATCCCGGACTCCAACCCGACGCGCCTTGGCTATTTCAGCATCGGGATCAACGCGATGCACCTCGACTCGACCACGGGCGTGGCCTTGGGGATGGTCGCTGCGGACGCCGCGTCTGGCACCGAAGATGCGAGTGCCAACCCAGGTTTGCTGCATGACGGTTTGTCCGGAGGCGTGAACACGCTCTTCGAGCAACTGGGCATCAAGACCAACATGACGGACACGGTTACGCTCGCGGACGCCCGAGGCGGCCACGGCAAGACCACGGTCAGCGGCGATGGTGGCTTCGCGTTCGGCACGCCCTCGTTCTGCAACAACCCGGGTGGCCCTGTCATGGGCAGCCCCGGGGCAGATGATCCGGCGGTCAGCCACCCGCTGGCCTTCGCGCCGACGGACATGGAAACCAAGGCCGGGCCGGTTACCGGTGGCATCGCCTACCTGCCGTGGTATCTCTGCTTCGACGTGAAAGCGACGAACACGGCCGTGATCCCCGAAGGCAACTACTACCTGACCATGGAGTTCGGTGTTCCGTCGGGCGAGTTGCTGGAGCGGCGTCCGTTCCCGCCCGCGAACGTCACGAACGCGATGATTGGGCAGATTCGCCACAACGGCACGACGGTGCATATCCCGTACGTCACCACGTTCGAGAACTACACCCAGCGCCTGGTGATCGTGAACCGTAACAAGACCGACGTCGAGTACGCGGTGATGTTCAATACGGAAGAAGGCGGAACCGCGGATCCGATGATGCACAGCGGCATGTTGATGGGCGGGCAAACGATGGTCCTGAAGATGGACGAGCTCACCACGCTCGAAAATCCGACCCGCGCATCGGCGACTTTGACTGTCGTCTCTCATCCGAGGAACGTGGATGTCGCGACCACCATCGTGAACAAGATGGACGAAGCGACGGATACGGTGGTCTTGCACCGAGGTCTCCACGACATGTAGCTAACGCGGAGCAGCTAGAACCCACGGCGTCTGCAGGCGCTACGGGTTCGGAAAGGAGGGCGAGAGCCCTCCTTTTTTTTGCCCGGATGAAGCGGGTTGCCGCCGAGCGGTAACCCGCTTTGATGCAACGATAGAGCCCTTTTGGGAAGACGGATCGACGTCCGTGTTGGGTGGCACAATAGGCGCCCTTCGCGATGCGGATACGGCGGTGCGGAAGGGGGAGACGAAACGGGGCGCGTGCGCCAGAACGTGCGGGACGGGCGGCCAGGCGGTCTTGGCTTTGGGACTCCTCCTTGGCGTTGATGCCTTTGCCGTCATCGATTTCGATGCGCCGTCCTCCTCGGAGAACACCGCGTACACCTACTCGAAGGAGTACCTGGTCCCCTCGGCCGGCGTTCCTGCCGGCTACTACCCGATCGGTGATCTCGACATGGGGACCGACCTCGAGACCCGGGTAGCCATCGGCGACGCCCGCTTCCTGGCGGTCGGCGGCAAGATCTGGATCCGCTACGACGTGGGCGAACACCTCGCCTGGCGGGGCGCCGCTCCGCGCCTGTTCTGGAGGAAGCCCGACGCCGACGGCTCGGGCTCCTTCACCGAGTTGGTCGAGGGCGGGGCTGCTGCCGAGAACGCGACGACGTTCCTCCACGACGGTTTCCTTCTCTACGCCTTCGATCCCCCGGCGGACGTCCGGCCCCTGACCCCTGACACGGTCATTGCCCTGGACCTGAAACAGGTCCTCGCGACCGGCGGACTGGGAGACGGGGAGTTGCGGGTTCGCGCTTTCCGGAGCGGCATCGGAGCGGCGGTGGGTGAGGAGGCGTTCGGCCTCGACAAGAGCGTGATCGTCGCACGGGTAGCCCCCAGTCTCCGCGTCGTTCCGCGTCCGGCGCGTCAGCAGGTCACCGCGGCCTCCGGATTCCTCGACTTCGCGGCCGGGAACCGCGTGTCTGTCGGCGGCTTCGAGATCAGCATCAACGCGGAGCATCGCCAACCGGACGGCACGCCCGTGGGGACAACTCTCGCGGAATTGAACGTGGACGCGGACCGATCGGCTTCGTCGTTCGCGGGAGAGGGGGGCTTCGCCTTCGCCCCGGCGGACGGCGGCTGGGCGCTAGAGCAGGTCGACTCCGCATCGGGACGCTGCATTGGCGACGCGGCGGCCGCGGAGGGGGACCCGGACGCGGACCCACCGATCGAGCCAGACCCGGACCGAGCCCGGCATGTCGTCGACTTCGGAGACGGCGACGCGAACTACGCGGCGGGTCCCGTCAAAGGCGTCGTGGCCGTGGGGGCCTGGCACCTCTGCGCGACGGTCCCCGAGGACAGCCGCGAGATCATTCCCGATGGCGACTACTACGTCACCGTGACGCTCGCGCCCCTCAATCCCACGCGACCCTTTCTCCCCGTGGGGCTGAAGCTCGAACGGGTCGGCACGATCTGGCGTGACGGTACCGCCGTGTACCTTCCCTACCTGACCCTTGCACCGCGCTACGAGCAGGAACTCGCCATCGTCAACCGGCATCGCCGCCAAGTGGCCTACGTGCTGCATCTGCATCCGCACGGCGGCGGCACGGCCGAACCGCCAATGATCACAGGGCGGGCAGCCGGCAGGGGACCGACGACGATCGACCTCTCCGAGATCGTGACGTTGACCGGCACCGAACAAGCGTCGGGAACGCTGGCGCTCGTCTCCTTCCCGGACAAGCTCGACGTCACGACCACGCTCCGGAACACGCTCGACGGATCGACCGACACGGTCGTCCTGCACCGGGGCTTCGACGACCCAGTCACGATCGCTCGAGAAGACACGGTCGTCCACATCCCGGTGGTCACGACGTCGAGCGACTACGTGCAGCGCATCACCGTCCTCAACCGCCATCGACAGCCGGTGCGCTACATCCTGACGATCCATCCCGAGGAAGGGGGCATGGCCGATCCGGCAGTGGTCCGAGGCCGGCTCGGGGCAAGTACGTCGACCACTCTCCGAATGGACGCCGTCACGCAGCTCTCCGGAAGCGCCCGCGCGTCCGCCACGCTTGAGATCAAGGCGCTGCCTGTCCGGGTCGATGTGTCGATGACCCTGGTGAACCGGTACGATCAGTCCACGGACACGGTGGTCCTCCACCGAGGGCGTTTCGACCGCTAGAAGTCGCGCCGTCGCGGTCGCGTCAGATGAGACGTCGGGACGGCCCCGCGATGTCAGCGTGACCCGCGCAACCGGAATCCGTAAACCTTGTTCGCCAGTTCGTCCAGAACGTAGATCGCGTCGCCGATGATCGTCGCAGTACCGACGTTATCCACGCCGCTGAACGGCACGACCAGACCTGCCCGGTGCTCGCCCTTGAGGGTAAAGGCGTTGATGGCGCCGTCGTGGTCCTCGTTGATGACGTACAGGAAACGCGCCTTGGGGTCGAACCCGATTGCCAGGGGCTCCGCGGAGTCCGCCCCCTTGAGGAAGCTCTCCGCGTCCTGGAACTTGTGCTCGAAGTCGTAGACAAGCACTTCCGTGGCCGAACCGAAACCCCGCGAGCCGACGAAATAGAACCTCTCGGGACCGATGGCCATATCGCGTACGGTGTGCCCCAACGCGAGGTCGAACGTGGCATCCGGGTCTTCGGCGCCCGAGAGCGTGAACGCCCGGATGCGCTCCTCGTGATGCACGTAAAAGCGGTCGGCCCGTACCCCGAGTCCGACTGCCCGGTTCGCGGGTTGTGCGCCGAACGCGGGCAGAGGCCTGTAGGTGAGTTCGATGTCCGCCGCCGGCTCTCGCTCGCCCGTTTCCGTGTAGGCATACACGGTGCCGCTGTAGTTGAGGACGTAGAAGCGGTTCTGAAAGAAGGTGATCCCCGTCGGGAATGTGTTCTCGGCCCCCAGGCTGAACTCCTGGATGAACTCGATCCCTTCGCCGGAGATGTCGCTCGCGAGGGCCGGCCGGTCCGTGGTCGCGAGGTTGGTCAGGTGGCCCGTGGGCGTGGACATCAGGCTCATGACCTGGATGGACTCGTCCGACTCCACGAACAGTTGCCACTTGCCTTCGCCGTCTCCGAGCGCGCCGGTGAACGCCATCATCTCGCCCGCTTCGAGTTGCGCCGCCGTGAAGGTCTTCGCGGTTCCCGCATCCAGCTTGAGTTCCACTTCGTCGCTGACCACCCCGGCGTCATCCACGCCCTTGATCGTGATTGTCGCGTCTTCGTCTCCCGGGTTGATCAGCCGCAGCCGGCTTTCCTGGGCGGTGTTGCTGCCGGGGTTGAAGATGGGCACGCGGTGCAGACCGCCGAGGCTCGTCACCAGGTCGTGCATGGATGTGAGAAACCCGTCAACGGTGCGGATATACGCGAGGACTTCGAGATCCAGGCCCCCATCCGAGACCTCCAGGCGCCAGTCGCCCTGGCCGCTTCCGGTGCCCCTGAGCCCCTTGGCGTCGTTGCCAAGCTCGAGGTCGTCGGAGTTGAAGTGCAGCGTCTGGTATTCCTTGAGGGGAATCGTCTCGATACGGTAGCTGCGACCCTCGTCGTCGATGGCTCGCACCACAACCGTGCCTTCAGCCTTGGAGTGATTGATCAGGCGGACGAAGCCCTGGCGGTAGGGGTCTGACGCGGACATGAACAGCGGGACCATCATGTCCTCTTGGGCCCATGCGCCTCCCGCGAGCAGGGCCATGGCGAGTGCGGTCAGACATTTTCCTGGCTTCATGCTATCTCCTCGCGAGTTTCTCGTCCGATGTGCCGACGTAGCGCCAAGAGGCCGTGCCGGCTGAGGGACTGCTGCCAAGGGGCGCCACACGACAAGCGGCCTGCGGCGGCAAGCGTACTCCAACTATGGGTTTGGTGCCATGTTGTGGCCGTACTGTCACGGAGAGATGCGGCAGCTTCCGCACCCGGAACGGAGGATGGCGTTTCCGATATCTTGACCGATTCAGGAGAGGCAAACCTGACGCTTCGCGGCCCTGACCGTGGTCCGCGCGCTGCCGTACCGCTGCCTAGTATTGCTCCGCGTCCAGCCTGCAGGGCGGTGCGTCGCCAGGATCGCCTCCTGCTGCTGGCCGAGATCCCCGAAGCGGCGTCAGCAAGCCCTTCGAGAAAACTCGAGCACCGCTAGAGTCGAGGAACCGCCGTAGGTGCTCAGGTTCAGGGCGGAGTGAATTGCACGCACGGCAACGGCGCCAAATTCTTGTCCGCGAATCGGGGGTACACCACCATGCGAGGCTCCGGTAGGCTTGATTACTTGGGAGTGGCCAGTCCGCTTCTCCGGTGTCAACTCCTACTCCCCGAAGTAACAGGAAAGACCTCGCATGACCTCGACCCGTTCCACGGCATGGGCCACAAGGCGCGTGCGCGCCCCGCTCCTAGCCGTTGCCACGTTGTTGGCGACGGCCGCTCAAGGCCAGGAGGCCGGCGCACACATCGTACCCCTGATGGCCGCCGCCTCCGATCCTCTCCACCAGGGTTTCGTGCGGGTGGTCAGCCGGTCCAGCGAGGCCGGCGAAGTGACCATAGAGCCTGTCGACGACTCCGGGACGCGGTATGGGCCGATTACGCTGGCGTTGGCACCCGGCCAGACCATGCACTTCAATTCCGATGACCTCGAGTACGGCAACGCCGACAAGGGCCTGTCGGGGGGCGTGGGTCCCGGGGAAGGCCAGTGGCGGCTCGAACTCAGCTCGGACCTGGACTTCGACGTGCTCTCGTACATGCGCCATCGCGGGGACGGCTACCTCACGAGCCTGCACGACCTGGTGCCGCAAGTCGACGGCGTGTACTACGTGGCGTTCCTCAACCCAGGCAGCAATGCGGCCCAGGTAGGGATGCTGCGCCTGACCAATCCGGGCAGTGACGCGACGGAAGTGGAGATCACGGGTCTGGATGACCGGGGCGAAACCCCCGGTACCGCGGTCACCCTGACGCTGGAAGCGCGCGCATCCAGAACAGTGACGGCGGCGGAGCTGGAGTCGGGGTCGGCGGATGGCCTTTCCGGCGCCCTCGGGGATGGCGCCGGAAAGTGGAGGCTGCACGTGCGGGCGGACGGCCCGGTTCGGGTAATGAGTCTGCTACGCAGTCCGACCGGGCACCTGTCGAATCTCTCTTCAGTGCCCGAGCCAACCGTGACCGGAGACCTGACGGCCTACCGTGTGCTCTGGTTTCCGTCGGGGGGCTTGGCCGAGCAGGGCAACCAGGGCTTCGTCAGGGTGATCAACCATTCCCAGCGCGAGGGTACCGTCGAGATTCGGGTCTTCTGGCCTCGCGTTGCCACCTTTTGGGGGAGGCCTGCGGGTTGGCCTTGGGGGACAACGAACACCGGCTGGCGTTCCGTGGAGCTGTCGATCGGCGCCAACTCGGTCGCCCACTTCAATTCGCAGGACTTGGCGGCGGGCAACTCGGACAAAGGTCTGCCCAACGGCGTGGGGTGGGGTGGGTCCCTGTTGCAGCTCCGATTGCGTTCGGAACTGGATATCGAGGTTCTGTCCTACCTCCGTACGAAGGACGGTTTCGTAACCAGCGTGCACGACCCGGTCCCGCGCGCGGGCGACGTGCATCACGTGGCATTTCTGAATCCGGGGAGCAATCAGGCGCAACGCAGCGTGATCGCGCTCTTCAACTCCAGGGCGGACGAAGCGGTCGTGCGGATCGATGCCGTGGACGATCATGGAGCGTCTCCGGGGAGTCCCATCGAGTTTGAGATGGACGAGAAGGAAGCCCTGTTGCTGGCAGTGCCGGACCTGGAGGTCGGGCGGCGGCCCGGTGCCTTCTCGCCGGGCCATTGGGCCTACCGTCTGGTCTCTGGAGCCTTGGGAGACGGTGTCGGCAAGTGGCGCCTGCGAGTAGAGTCGGACCGTCCGATCCAGGTGATGAGCCTCTTGCTCAGCCCCACGGGCCATGTAACGAACTTGTCGTCTGCGCCGGGGGCCGTTCTGCCCGACCCCGAAGTGCCGCTGCCGCCGAATCCGGCGATTGGCTCTGAGGCAGTCCACATCCCGGACAGCCACCTGCGGCGCATGGTCGCGGCGGCCTTGGGCAAGACAGAAGGGAGCCCCATCAGTCCTGCCGAGATGGCCAGGTTGAAGGTCCTCGATCAAGCTTCGTCCTACCCGTGGGTCGTCTCGGAGGACGAAGACGACCGCCTGTATGTCGATGACCTGGCCGGGCTTGAGGCCGCCGTCAACCTGGAGGGCCTGTATCTCGCTTCCACCGGTGAAGAAGACCTCACGCCCCTCGCAGGGCTCACCAATCTCAGGGCTCTCCACTTCGACGGTTCGGATATCGCGGACCTCGCTCCGTTGGCCGGACTGACGAACTTGCGGGCGTTGGGTCTGCCTGACAGTTTCGTTACGGACATTTCCGCGCTGGCGGGCTTGGCCAACCTGGAGGTCCTGGACCTGGACTACAACGGGATTACGGACCTGCGGCCGCTGGCGGGCCTTACCGAGCTCAGGGTGCTGCAACTGAGGGGCTGCGGCGAGTACCCGATCATGTGTGCCCTTCCGCCACTGGCCGGACTGACGCGATTGGAGAAGCTCGTCATCACCGGGGATCTTGCCCACCTCTCAGGCTTGCCGAACCTCCGGACGCTGGAGGTGGATGGCAACGTGCTGGACCTCAACATCACCGCCCTGGGGCAGATGCCTCGCTTGCGCGTGTTGCGTGGTGGCGGGGCCGGCGATGACCTCTCGCCGTTGATCCGATTGACGGGATTGACGGTACTGGAGTTACAGGGCGTGTCCGCGACTCTGGCGCCACTCAGCCGTCTCCCTGGCCTGCTGGAGCTCCAGATTGAGGGAGGCGAAGTCGAGGACATATCGGTGTTGTCAGCCATGACCGGGCTCGCCAAGGTGTTCCTCGCGGACAACCGCATCGCCAATTTGGCGCCGTTGGTGGCGAATGCCGGTCTTGGCGAGCACGACTTGGTACACCTGCGCGGAAACCCGCTGACTGACGAGTCTCTCAACCAACACATCCCCGCCCTTCGCGCACGGGGCGTGATCGTGACACTGACCCAGTGACGTACGGCTCCGCGACGCGGTAGGTTCCGACTCCCGCCTTCCTCCCGTCGGGGTCGGGACCGCGTGGGGACGGTGGAGCAGGTTGCGCCATCGGAGCGACCCATAGAGTCCGGATCGAGGTCTTGCGCCACACGGTCTTACGACGTTGGCAGCCCGCTTCGAGCCCAGTTAAGTTAGGCTCTCCGTCATGATCGTCTTCGACGTCAACCGGGGCTGCGGTGTCGCGGCTCTTGCTCCCATCGGCTCGACTCGCAACCCGGCGGAGTCCGCAGGCCGCGACCACAGAGGCCAGCGGTTACCGGGTTGGGCGATGTAAGCGGTAACCGTGGCAGACGAGCACGACCAGGGAGTATTCAACGGGGCGGCCCGTCGCGCAGCCGGCGTTGACGCAGATTGCGGTCGAGCCGTACCGGACATGCTCCGGCAAGCGTTGCCCGGCCTGACTGGAGGGGGTGACCGGAAACATCGGCCGCTCGCACGAACTCTTGGCGGCGCATCCGACCGCCCGAACGAACGTTGACCGCGCACGAAGACAAGACGCCCGCCGGATCGGGGGCACAGGCCGAAGCCGTCCGATTCGTTCCCCCGCGGCGCCGACGCAGGGCGCTCCTGGTGGTCGGCACGATAACAATCGCCGTGGTTGTCTCTCTCATCTTGCTGATGGCGCGGGGGCCGGATGCGGCAGGAACGGCGGAGGGCATCGTCGAGAGCACGCTTGCCGGATTGCCGGACGGCGCGCTGGCTGCGGCCGACGTTCGGGCCGCGGCCGAGGGTCTGGAGAGAGCGCTGGACATTCATCCCGAGAGCGAACGTGCGGAGGAAGCGACGGGGTTGTTCCAGCGCCGCGTGGCGCAACAGGTCGAGATGGACACGTTGGGGGGCGCCCTTGAGCGTGCGGAAGAGGTGCTCCAGCAGGCGAGTAGAAGCTGGCCGGACGAGCAGGCCTTCGAGAGAGACGGACCCCTGCGCAAGGCGCTTGACGACGCACTCGAACGGCGGAGGCTGTCCCGCGGGGCGGCGGAACTGCTGGCGGCTGCGGAAGAACGTCTCGCTGCGGACGCGTCGGGAAGCGGCGCGAT
>VXNE01000275.1:0-1057 GCA_009840715.1 Gammaproteobacteria bacterium | reverse complement strand
GCCCGCTGGGGGGGGTTTGTGCGGGGTGGTGGGTTTTCTCGTGTGGTGTGTACCGCGGGGTTATGGGGCGTTATCTTGGAAGCCCTGGACATGCTCCGCCGCGCCCTCGACATCGACCCCGACAACGCACGCGCCCGCTCCGTCCGGGACAGTATCCGGAGTGATGTGCTGACGGCCGCTCGAGAAGCGTTGCAGACCGGGGAGGCGGAGGAGGCGCGGCGGCTGCTCGAGACCGTCGAGGCGGACTGGCGGGACGACTCGGAAATGGCGCGACTGCGGGAGGCAGTCGAACGGCAGGTGACCGAACGCGCGCGCGCCCTCGAGATTCGACGCCTGCTCGGACTGGCGGAACGCCGCTTGGCGGCGGACAGGCTGACCTCGCCGGCGGGAGACAACGCGGTCGTCCACTTCCGCGCCGTGCTCGCGCTCGATCCGGCCAACGAAGCCGCACGCCAGGGGCTTGAACGCATCGCCGCCCGGTACCGCGTACTCATCCGTGATGCGCTCGACGACGGTGCGTTGCTCAGGGCCGACCGGTTACTCGGGAGTCTGGCGGCGCTCTCACCCGAGCATCCGGCGCTGGACCTGTTGCGGGAAGAAGTCGCGAGCGCGAGACAGGGGGCGAATGCGAACCGGGTGGCTGCGGAGGCACGCCCTGACGCGCCAGTACCGGCGCAGGCGCCTATACCGGAGGCGCCACAGGAGGAAGTCCCGACCGACCCGGAAGGGCGCCTGTGGTTCGAGGTCAGAACGAGTTGCGTGGATGCGGAGCTGCGACGCTACATCGAGGTCTACCCGGCGGGACGCTACATCGAAGAGGCATGGCGCCGGATTTCCGCATGCATTGAGGTGCGCTGAGGCGTAGGCTTTGCCCTAGCCGATGTCGCAGGTCGACAGGCATCAGCAAGTAGTGGAGGCCATCATGAAGTGGATTCTGGTAGTCAGCGCCGTTGCCCTCGGTGTCTACGCCGCAGGCTGGGACGACGAGGACGCGTCTCTGGAACGGCCACTCGAAGGGCTCCGCAAGAACCCCTATGACGCCATGCCGGAGCCATGT
>VXNE01000436.1 GCA_009840715.1 Gammaproteobacteria bacterium | reverse complement strand
GCAAGGGCGCGCGGCGGCCCGGGTTCCGGGTGGTGCACTACTCCATCCAGAACGATCACGCGCACTTCCTGGTGGAAGCCCAGGGCAAGGTGTGCCTGGCGAACGGCATGAAGAGCTTGGGGGCACGCTTCGCACGTTGCGTAAACCGGGTTTTCGAGCGCGCGGGGCGAGTGCTGGCGGACCGCTTCCACCACGTGGTGAAGCGTACACCGACGGAGGTGCGGCGGGCGCTGGCGTACGTGCTGCTGAATGTGCGCAAGCACTTCTGGCAGCGTCGGCGCCGAGAGCCGCCGGTGGTGCTCGACGGCGCAAGCTCCGGCCTGTGGTTCGACGGCTGGAAGGGCCGTGCGCCGCCGGTGGGGCGGTACGCGGACCCCGGTCGCCAGTGCGAAGTGGCCCCGGCGCGGAGTTGGCTGTTGTCGAAGGGCTGGCGGCGCGGCGGCCTGATCGATCCGGCGGAGGTGCCGGGCGCGTCCGCGCATCGCCGCGGTCAGGCGCCGCGCACTGGCTCACCGGCCGTGGCAGCGTAGGCGCAGCCGTCAGTCGTCGCCGCCCATGATCCCGAACAGGGCCAACAGGTTCATGAACATCACGTAGATGGACACGAACAGGTTGTTGGTGGCGATGATGTAGTTCGTCTCGCCCCCGCGCACGATCTCACTGGTCTGGTAGAGCATCAGCGCCGCCGCGATGAGGACCATGAACGCGGAAATGACCGCCCCGAACGGCGACAGGTCGAAGAAGAACGAGCACGCGATCACGCCAAGTATGACGAAGAAGCCCACCACCAGGAACGAACGCAGGAAGCTGAAGTCCTGCTTGGTCAGGATGGTGTAGAGGGAAAGGCCGACGAACGAGGCCGCGGTCACGCCGAAGGCCTGCGCCACGATCCCCGGGTTCACAGCCACGAAGTAGCCGATGATCGGCGCCGCGGCCACCCCGATGAAGCCTGTAAAGACGAACGTCCAGAAGAGCCCCCAGCCGCTGTTGGCGGTCTTGTTGACGAGGAAGGACAGCCCGAAAAAGCCGACGAGGTAGACGATGAAGTTGAACGGCGGGAGGTTCATCGCGATCGCCGCGACGCCCGTCACGCAGGCGAAGGCGATCGTCAGTGCGAGCAGCATGTAGGTGTTGCGAAGTACCTGGTTGACTTCGATGGCCGGCCGCGCGGCCGCAACGTGGAATCTTGGCTCTGCCATGGTCACTCCGAGTGGTTCCTGAGGGCGTATATAGTGAATCGGCCTGTGCATTTCAAGGCGACGCGGCCCGCGGTCGGGCACGGCGGTTTCGCGCCCACGCAACGCCAACGGGTCGCGAGCCCCGCCTTGCGCCGGAGGCGGCACACTCGGACAATAGGCCCCACGGCTACGTAGCTCAGCTGGTTAGAGCACGCGATTCATAATCGCGGGGTCGGCGGTTCAAGTCCGCCCGTAGCTACCACCCCCTCCCACCGGCCCAACGCTGCCGCCGGGTCACTCCGTGAACGCTCCGACCAGCGCTTCCGTTGCGGGCGCATAGAAGAAGCTCCCGGTCACTGGCCGCGACCAGCCGAGCAGGCGGTCACGCAGCCCGTCCCCGGTACGCCCGAACATCGAGTCGAGCAGCCAGCGGAACCGGGTCACGTCCGCGCTGAATGCGAGGAAATAGAGGCCCGCGTCGCGCACGCCGCCGACGGGGCTGCTGCGCCGGTAGATCTTGACCGGACGCCCGTCGCGCTCGAGGTCGGTGCGGCTGACGTGGCTGTCCGGGGGCATGGCGTCCCCCGTCAGTTCGACGCTTTCGGGTTTGGTCCTGCCGATGACCCGCTCCTGCTCGTGCACCGTCAGTCCAGCGAAACCGGCGAGGTCGTGCACCCAGCGCTGCGCCAGGACGAAGCTGCCGCCGGCGTGCTCGCCCTCGCCGACCAGCGCCGCCGCCATGCGGGCTTCCGCCTTGGGATTGGCGCTGCCGTCGACGAAACCGGTCAGGTCCCGGCTGTCCCGGAAGAGGAATCCATGGTCCTCGTGGGCAACGTCTGCGACCCCGGCGAGCGCGTCCCGCCAGGCGAGGGCGCGCGCGAACAGTTCGTCGCGCCGGTCGCCGTGCAGCCACACGAAGAGGTCGTGCTGGGTCGCGGGGGCGTGCAGGTCGTCCTTGCCGTCGATGGCATCGAAACCGAAACTGCGGGCGGGGGCGGCGACGGCGTCGAGCGCGTCACAGAGCGCTGGGCCAAAAGCGACGACCTGGTGTCCCGCGTCGATCCCGGAGGTCGCCAGGGCGTTTCCCGGCAGGACCCGCGGAGCGCCCCGTACGGCGAACTCCAGGAACACGTGGTGCTTCGTGCCCTCATGGAAGATGCCTGGTTGATGCGTCGTCATGGGGGTGGGTCCGGTGATGCGGGGGATTATACGCAGCGCCCGCCCGCGTCCCGCGCGGCGTTGCGCGCAACATTCGGATTATGCTGTCGCCATGTCGCGAGCCGCGCTACGGACCGTCGCCCTCCTGGTCGCCGCGGCGCCGTGCGTGCACGCCGCCGAGAGCGACGCCTTCTCGCGAGGCGACCGCATCGCCGCGACCTGCGTCACGTGCCACCACCCCGCCAACTCCCACATCCCTCCTCTATCCGGCACGTCGGTCGCCTTGCTCTCCTCGTTGACCGTGGCGGAGAACACCGTCATGCACAGCCTTCTATCTGGACTGACGGAGGAGGACATCGAGGCCGTGGCCCAGTCCCTGGCACGGACCCGCGGAGAGGCGCCTTGACCACGCGACGGCGCCTGCTCGCGGCGGCCGCTGGAGCCGCCGGCGCCGCGGTGGCGCCAGGGGTCATCGGGGCGGCCCGGCCCCGCGTGGTCGTGGTGGGCGGGGGTTTCGGCGGCGCTACCTGCGCGCGGTACCTCAACGCGTACGACCCGGACGTTCGCGTCACGCTGATCGACCCCGCGGCGAGGTACGTCACCTGTCCCATGAGCAATCGGGTGGTCGCCGGCCAGCTCCCGCCGGAGGCCATCACCTTTCCCCTCGACCACGTCGGCAGCGATCACGTGACCGCCCTCGCGGTGGCCGTGGATGCCGA
This sequence comes from Gammaproteobacteria bacterium, assembly GCA_009840715.1. GTDB lineage: Bacteria > Pseudomonadota > Gammaproteobacteria > Pseudomonadales > Azotimanducaceae > VXNE01. Next base: position 8,113 of record VXNE01000436.1, on the reverse strand, counting down.
AAAACGGCTCGTGGTCACGGCGGAGGGCATCGTGCCTTACGATCGCGCTGTGCTGGCGCCGGGGATCGAACTCGTCCACGACGCCATCGACGGGGCGCCCGGCGGCTTCCTCCACGCATGGCGGGGAGGCGCGCAGGCCGTGGCGCTCCGCAACGCGATCCGCGACATGCGCCCCGGCGGGGTCTTCGCGATCGCGGCGCCGGACAATCCCTACCGTTGCCCGCCGGGCCCCTACGAACGCGCGTCGCTGGTGGCCGAGTACCTCCGCGAGCACAACCCGCGCGCGAAGGTCCTGATCCTCGACGCCAAGGACGCTTTCACCAAGCAACCGCTTTTCGAAGAAGCCTGGCGCATCCGGTACCCGGGGATGATCGAGTGGCTGCCGCGCAGGGAGAGCGGGACCGTCATCGCGGTGCGGGACGGGGTCTTCATCACCGATTTCGACGAGCACGCCATCGACGTCGGGAACCTCGTGCCGCCCCAGCGCGCGGCAGACATCGCGCGGGACTTCGACGAGGGGCGGGGCTGGTGCAGCGTGGACCCCATGACCTTCGAGTCCAGGGTCGCCCCGGGCGTGCATATCGTCGGGGACGCCATCGAGGCGACGCCCATGCCGAAATCCGCGTTCGCCGCGAACAACCAGGCCAAGGCGTGCGCGGCGGCTGTCGTCGCGCTACTCCGGGACCGGCCCCCGCCCGCGCCGTTCATGATGAACACCTGCTACAGCCTGGCCGGATCCGACTACGGCTTCTCCATTTCCGGGGTCTACGACGTCGAGCAAGGTGCGATCCGCGGCCGAGCCGCAGGCCAAAGCCCCGTCGGCGCGCCACCGGGCGTGCGCGCACGGGAAGCCCTGTACGCGGCTGACTGGTACCACGCCATCACCCGGGACGCCTTCGGCGTCGGCGATCCGGAACGCGGACGGCAGGTCGTGGTCGCCCGCGAGCGGGGCGACTGTGCGATCTGCCACGAGTTGCCGGGGCTCGACGAGACCAGCCACGGCAACGTCGGTCCCTCTCTCACGGATGTAGGGGCTCGCCTGGACGCGAGAACGATCCGCCAGCGGATCGTCGATCCGCGAAGGGACAACCCCGAGAGCGTCATGCCGGCGTACGGGCGCAGCACCGGGCTGCACCGGGTCGCCCAGGGTTTCCGCGACCGCAGCGTCCTCGGGCGAACGGACATAGACGACGCGACCGCGTACCTCATGGGGCTCAAGGGCAGTGGCTAGCCGCCGATCCGTGCTCGCGACCCTGGCGGCAGCCCCCGTCTCCTTGAGAGCGCGCGCGAGCGTCCCGTCCCCCGTATCGGTCGAACTGCCGCCGATCGCCGAGACCGGCAACTCCGTCCCCATCCGCGTGTCGGTGGACTCCCCCATGACCGCGGAGGACCACGTTCGCCGCATCGAGATCCGTGTCCCCGGCAACCCGGAGCCGATCGCCGCCCACTACTTCTTCACGCCCGACTCCGGCCTCGCGGCGATCCGCGCGAACATCCGCCTGGCGCGCACGCAGCGGGTGACGGCGGTCGCCGAGTTCAGCGACGGCCGCCAGGCGAGCGGCTTCGCCGACATCGTGGTCACGCTCGGCGCTTGCGTGGACGAGGTCTACCCGTGAGGGCGCGGGTGAACCTGCCGCGGACCGTTCGGGCGGGCGAGGTGGTCACGGTCAAGACGCTGGTGGCGCACCCGATGGAAACGGGGTACGGACGGGACGTCCGCGGCGTCGTCATTCCCCGGCACATCATCACGGACTTCACCTGCACCTACGCGGGGCGCCAAGTGTTCCGCGCCGCTTTCCACCCGGCCGTCGCGGCAAACCCGTTCCTCGAGTTCCACCTGCGGGCGACGGTGTCCGGGCCCGTCACGTTCCACTGGCGCACGGACCGCGGCGAGGAGACCACGGTCGAACGCACCATCGAGGTCACGTGACCGCACTCCTGGTGCTGGTGCTCGTGGCGCCCCTCTCCGGGAGCGAGTTCCTGAACCCGGAGACGCGGGCGCTGCAGGACGATCCGTTCGAGAACCCGGGGTATCTCTGGGTGGACCGCGGCGCCGCGCTCTGGTCGGAAGCCGGCTGCGAGCGCTGTCATGCGCTATCCGAAGTCGCCGCCTCCGACTTCCCGCGCTACGACGCAACGAGCGCCGCCCTGATCGACCTGTCCGGACGCGTCAATCGCTGCCGGTCGCTGGACGGCGCGCCGACGTGGGACCACGACGACGAGCCGCTGCTCGCGCTGACCGCCTTCCTGCTCAACCGTGACCGCGGCGCGGCCATCGAGCCCGTGTCAGACCCGCGCGCAGAGCCGTTCCGCGAGGCCGGGGAAACGTTCTATCGGCGGCGGCGCGGGCAGCTCGACCTCTCCTGCTCGAACTGCCACGACACGCTCGCCGGCATGCGCCTGCGCGGCGAGCGAATCAGCCAGGGGCACACCAACGGCTTTCCCACCTACCGGCTGCTCTGGGGCACGCTGGCCTCGACCCACCGGATGTTCCGCTGGTGCAACGAGGCGGTCCGGAGCGAGCCCTATCCCGTCGGCAGTCCCGAGTACGTGAACCTCGAGTACTTCCTTCGCCACCGGGGCCAGGGACTGCTCATCGAAACCCCGGCCGTCCGGCGGTAACAAGCGCTACGACATCGCCGACTGGATGTAGTTCTGGATCCCCGTCTTCTCGATGAGTTCGAGCTGCGTCTCGAGCCAATCCACATGCTCCTCCTCGGACTCGAGAATGTCCTCGAAAAGCTCCCGACTGACGTAGTCGGCCACCGATTCCGAGTACGCGACCGCCTCGCGCAGCACGGGCATGGCCGCCGCCTCGAGAGCCAGGTCGCATTCGAGGATCTCCTTGACGTCCTCGCCGATCAGGAGCTTCCCGAGTTCCTGCAGGTTCGGCAGCCCCTCCAGGAAGAGGATGCGCTCGATGAGCTTGTCGGCGTGGCGCATCTCGTCGAAGGACTCCTTGCGCTCGTGCTCGCCGAGTTCCCCCATGCCCCAGTCGGCGAGCATCTTCGCGTGGAGGAAGTACTGGTTGATCGCCGTCAGTTCGTTCTTGAGGGCGCGGTTCAGGTGTTCGATGATCTTCGGGTCCTGCGGCTTCATTCGCCTTCATCCTCCGGGACAAGTGGCGGCGAGTATGGGCCTTCAGAACGCGCGCGTCAAACGCAACTAATTGAAAAATAAATAAAAATCATTCTCATAGAGGGATCGTGAAGCGATGGGTTGCGCCAGCCCGACATCGGTGAACTCAGCTTCCCGTCGAGTTCGGCTTGCGCCGGAGCCGCTGACATTCCCGTTATGGGAATCCGCGCAGCGAGGATACGTCCCACGTGCGCTGGGCAACCACCCCAACAGAGCTGCGGAAACGCTGCCCGCGTAGCGTTCGCACAGCAGATTCAAGACTCTTCAAACGAGTGTGCGTCGAACTTCAGAGTCGCACAGTTTTCCGTCACCACCCGTTCGACCTGCTCGGGCACACCGTCCGGTACGCTCACTTCGATCTCGAGAGTTACCGTCACCTCAGAGCCCACGATTCCGTCCAGATGAGACACCACCTCTTCCGCGATGCGGCTCGCGTCCGGACCTATGCGACTGTGCCTCAAGGTCGCCGTCGCGTGGAAGCGCCTAGCCACGCGTCGCGGAGCCGGACCGAGATCGAGCGGAGGAGCCTCAGGGGCACTATCGGGACTAGTACCTGGCTCGCCATCCGGATACGGTTCTACGGGGGCCACGGAGGGCTCGGGGGGCGGCTTCGCTTCGAGGTCAAGCTGCTTCCGAGCGACCTTAGAGCGAACGATCACGCCGCGGCTATCAGAAACTGGCCCAATGTCCTGCATAACACGCAGTCCTGCGTAGCGCTCGGCTTCCTCGTCAAAACCATCGGCGAACGCGAACGCGTCCCGCTCCCAGGTCAACAAACTGACGCCGGCTCTGACCGCACCCGCCAGCACCTCTGCCCTAACCAGCCTCGGGAGGTAGACGTACTGCCCGAAATCCTCGATCAGTTGGCGCACCCCCACATGGTCCCCTCGCCACAACGGAATCGCGTCCAAGTGGAGACGCAGTACCGTAGGGCCAAGGTCGGCCACCAGCAGCTCCTCGCGCAGGAGGCGCCTGGCTGCACGTTCCGCCAGCGGGCCCGACGCGGTCAATCGCAACGCCTTCCACGACACCACGGCGTCCGGCGAAGGCTGCTCGGGGACGAGCAACCACTGGTAAGTCTCCGGCACGCGTGTTAGCACTGTGGCGCTCGCGGCATCGCGTTGCGCGCTAGCCTGCTTGACTTGGTGGGGATCCAAGTTCAATGCCTGCACATCATCGACGATCGACTGCCAAGCCAGGAACCGTCGCAACGCGTCGTCCAGTTCCTGCAAGCGGGCTCGGTCCGCCGCGAGAAACACCATGGCATTGCGGAACATCCTAGGCCCGGCGCCGCGAGTCTCCAGGATCTGGGCCGCCAACAGTTGAGCGGGGTTGTCCGGTCCCCGGACGTAGTCCGCTTCTGGCGGTAACACCACCAGCCGGGCGTCGGACTCGTCCGCCACGTCCGCAGGCGACTTCGGGAAGGTGTGTACCCGCGCGAACCCACCCTGCTCCCGCAGGTCGCTCCGCAGTCGCTTCTCGAGTTCCTCCGCCACGCGGTCCGGATCGCGTCGGAGTTCTTCGGCGCGGTCTTCCGCGAGCTTGGCCACCGTTGGCTGAGTGTCGTACCAATACCGCACACCGTCTTGGTAGAGATAGGTCGCCTTGGCAGCGAGACGCCTAAGGCTGTCGCCGAACACGGCAGCGGACTCCCCCGGAACGACGCAGCCGAGTTTGATCCGCGTATCGTCCACCCCCCTCTGGGCCGCTTCCGTGATCGGCGCGGACCCTAGATAGATGGTCCGAGCGACACGACGCGTCGCAGCGAGCTTACCCAGATTGGGCGCGTCGCGGTCGATGGCTACCGGCAATGAACTGTCGCCATCGACGTCCTTAGCGATGACAGGCACCCAGTTGTCGGACAGGTAGCGGGTGAGTTCGTTCTGCACCCGCGAGTTGTCTAGCTGAAAGTTCCAAGGCTGAATCAGGGGACTGCGGTCCCCGGTCGCCCACAAATGATGAATCACCGTGGCCATCAGCCTGAGTACGCCGCGGGTGCGCTGAAATCGCGCCAGCGAAGACCAGTCCGTGTAGAGGCGGTCAAAAACCTCCGGATGGATGGGATACGCGGCTTGAATGCGGCGTTCGTAATCCAGATTGGCGGAGGCTGCGGGAAACTCCGCACGCTGTTTCTGATAGAGGTCTACGAAGGCCCGCGCTGTAACGTCCCGTTGCTTGAAGGCGTGCTGATCCGCCAGAGGCTTGAACAGCCGCCGTCGAACGATCTCGAATCCCTCCTCGGCGGTCGCGGGGCGCCAAGGCGACTCAAGGCGCGCAACGACGTTGCGCAGGCGCACGAGAGCGTCGCGGCCCCGCACGCCTCCGACTTCTGAGTCGTCGACATCGGCGCTCGCACTCCGACCCTGGTCCGATGCGGGCAGCGACACTACCAACAGGCAGTCGCGGGTCCCCTTGACCGCTTCCGTAAGCGTCTGGGCGAAGGTGAACTGCGTCTCGAAAGTGCCTCCGGCAAGACCGGGTTCGTCATGCAGTTGGCGCGCGTACGCGACCCACTCGTCGATAAGGATCGCGCACGGGCCGTATCTCTCTAGGAGGTCGCGCAGCTTGTCCCCAGGATTGGTGGCACTCTCATCGTCCACACGCACTCGTTCGTACGCTTCGCGACCGCCTAGCTGATAGGCGATCTCACCCCATAGCGTACGCGCGGTGGTGCCGTCGTCCTTCGGAGTCGGATCGCCCGGTGATATCTGGGTACCCACCAGAACAACGCGAGAGACCTTGTCGACTCTGCTGACACCCGCCTCCTCGAGCACGACCTCCAGCCCCGACACGGTCTGTGTGTCGATACCCGAGAACAGATGGTACAAAGCCATCATCGAGTGCGTCTTGCCGCCACCAAAGTTGGTCTGAAGCTGGACCACCGGGTCGCCGTCGCCACCTGAGAGCCGGCGGATCGCCCCCACCAGCAGCCTCTGGAGGTCCTCCGTGACGTACGTACGCCGAAAAAACTCCACCGGGTCACGGTACTCGTCGACACCCTCCCCTTTGTGCACCTGGCCGAGGTCCGCGGCGAACTCCGCCTGCTGATAGCGGCCAGTCGCGACATCCTCGTGGGGCTCGACGACTTCGCGCCAAGCCTTGATGCCGGCGGGCGAGAGGGCGTCCCCCTGACCCGACGCGATACGGCGCGTCTCCCCCCGTACCTGTTCGTCGATCACTAGGCGACGGAGCTCAAGCTTCATCCGCGCGACCTCCGCAGCCTGCGGCGCCGACACCGCGGTCAGCAACCGCTCCGCCGAGTCGAGCGCACGATCGGTGTCGTCGCTCGAGAAGCGCTCTTGGTGCGCCCATTTGTTCCGCCACTCACGTAGCTCAGACGCGAGGTTGCGCCCGCTACGCCCCAGCGTGACATCGAACAGTTCACGCCAAGTCTCGGTCATGAAGCGGAGTATGGCGGCGGCATCCCAAGCCTTGACGGGCTTCTCGCCGTAGCGCCTGATCGTCTCGGTGGATACGCGCTTAGCGCCAGCCTGGACCTCGCGCTGAACATAGGGCGCGAGTCCATCGCGCAGCAAATCCAGCGCTTTGCCCACGCGCTCGCGGTTAGTCGTTGCCATCATCCTCCTCGGAGCCGAGTATCGCCGCGTCGTGTCGGACGGAGAGCCCGAATCGCCCTTCTAGGGGCGGCTCTTGTGTAGTCCAACGCCTGCTTCGCGCCTACATCATGGAGCACATCGCCGTGCGAGAAAAGCCAACACCGTGTTTCGGGCCAATAGCGAAAGACGTGCTGCAGTGTCAATCGCGCCTCTGGAAGCCACGAACTCTAGCCGCCAATCGATGTTATCTGCGGAATCAGATCCTCCCCTACTTCGCCGACCGCCCCATCGCCGCCATCACACCAGAGGATGTCCGGTGTTGGTTTGCCGCCCTCCATGCCACGCCGGCCGCAGCCAACCGAGCGGTACCGGTGCTCTCGACCATCATGCGCGAGGCCGAACGCATGGGCCTGCGTCCGGAGAAGAGCAATCCCTGCGCGGGCATCCGGCGATATCGAACACCGGGGCGCACCCGGTTCCTCACCGCGGCGGAGACCCGTAGCCTCGGCGCGGTCCTGGCGGAGCGTCAAGACGAAGCACCCGGGCCGGTGGCTCTCGTGCGACTGCTGGTCCTCACCGGCTGCCGGCAAGGAGAACTCCGCCACCTCAGGTGGGAGGACTACCGGGAAGGCAACCTCTACCTTCCCGACAGCAAGACCGGGCCAAGGACGGTGTGGCTCTCGTCCGCCAGCCGAGACGTCCTCGCTGCCCTTTCCCACCAGAGCCGCTGGGTCTTTCCCGCGGAGCGTTCGGAAGGACCAATGCGCACGGAAGCCCTGTACAGGCACTGGCGCGAGATGCGCACGGATGCTGGGTTGTCCGACGTACGTCTACACGATCTGCGACACACCTACGCGAGCTTCGCCCTGCGGCAGGGCGAGACCGTCCTGACGATTGGACGACTGCTCGGACATCGCGATCCGGCGACGACGCTCCGATACCTGCATTTCGACGACGCACTGGCCATGCAAGCGGTACAAACTGTGGCCGACGCCGTGGCGAAGCAGGCGTGACCACGTTCGCTGACTTCGTGGCTGCACCTTGGACCGCTGCCTGTCACGAGCCGTGCAAGCCCTCGACCAAACGGCGCGTCAACAGCTTGCTGCGAACGCAACTGCTGCCGGAGTTCGGGGCCGTGAGTCTCAACCGGCTCGACAACCAGGACATTCATCGCTGGTTCGAGCATTACTCGCGCGCAGCGCCCGCGGGCGCCAACCGCGCCTTGGACGTGCTGACGCAGATTCTGGGTTTCGCCGTAGCTTGCGGCGAGCTGCCGAAGAACCCTGCCCGTAGCATCCGACGGAACCCGCAAGCAAAGAAGACACGCTTCCTGAGCCGGGCGGAGGTCGAGCGGGTGCACCAGGTACTAGTGTACTGTCCCATAAATAACTAGTACATTGTTGTGCCATGACCTGGCC
>VXNE01000107.1 GCA_009840715.1 Gammaproteobacteria bacterium | reverse complement strand
AGTTCCGAGAAGTCTGCCTCGACGCCGCGGATCACGTCGACCTGCGCGCCCGGCGCGATGGAGGGCCGCACGTCCGGGTCCGAAGAGCCGAACATCTCCTGCGTCAGCTTCAGCATCAGCGGTTCGTCGCTCTCCGGGACGCCCAGGATCGACATGATCACGCGCAGCGGGTACCACATCGCGATGTCCTTCAGGAAGTCGCACTCGCCGCCGAGCTCCCCGAGCCGGTCCACGTAATGCGCGGCGAGCTCGTCGATGCGCCCCGACAGCCGGCGCAGGTTCTCGCCCCGGAACCACTGCTGCGTCAGCGCCCGGTACCGCGCGTGGTCCGGGTCGTCCATCTGGACCAGGGAGCGCACGAGGTGGCGCCGGCCCAGCACAGCCTGCACGAGCGCGTCCATCATCCGCGGCCCGAGGATCGGCCGCGGGTCGTTGATGAAGAGCCCGCTGTCACTCTCCACCGCCTTGATGTCGGCGTGCCGGGACAGCGACCAGTACGGATCGAAGCCGTCCGGTTCCATGCGGCGGACGGGGTCGTGGGCGCGCAGCCACGCGAACTGCCGGTGCACCCATTCTTCGTCGCCCCAGTTCCGGGTGTCGACGAGACCGTCGTCCAGTTCGGGCGACTCGGTGAGAACCTCTACCGTCACGGCATACTCCAGGGGTTCACGGGATCGTCCCGCGGTCAGTCGCCGCCCGCCGCCTCCTCGACGGCGTCCTTGTCCATCGTCGCGGACACGTCCGCGATGAACGCCGGCGCGCGTGTCGCGCCGTCCTGCATCGCCGCCTGGGCCCGCTCGTTTTCCGCGATCTTGCTCATGATCGCGGCGCCGGCGCGGTTCCAGACGTCCCGGTGGTCGATGACGAAGCGGTTGGACTCCTCGTAGCCTGCCAGCATGCCGTTCGTCTCGGGGATCACGTAGCGGGCGACCAGGTCGTAGCTCCGGAGCGTGTCCTCCCGGTTCGCCCAGTCGTGTGCGAAGGCGATGACCGCGCCGAAGCCGCCGGTCAGTTCCTGCAGTTCGCGGATGCGGGCGACGAGATCGTCGGGCGTGCCGATGATGTTGACCGGGTTCTCGCCCCACGCGGTGGCCTCGACCGCCTCTTCCGGCGTCCTGTAAACGGCACCCTGCCCGGCCGCCAGCGTCCCGACCAGGTAGTCGTTGCTGTGGCGCAGCAGCCCGGCGCCCGCCTGCCGGAGCGCCTCCTCGCGGGACTCGGCAATGTGCCAGGAGAGGACCAGGCGCCAGTTCGCACGGTCGACAGTGCCGCCGTTCTTGGCGGCGGACTCCTCGGCGAAGCTCCATTGCAGGGGCAATGCCTGGATGCCGGCCGTGGTGGTCGAGCCGATCGACAGGACGCCGGTGCTGTGCTTGCCGGCAAGGGTCATGCCCGAAGGCGAGATCAGGGACGCAACCGCAAACTCCATCTCCTCCTGCAGCGGCAGCAGTTGCAGCTTGGCGTCGCGCAGCGTGAACCAGTCGCTCTCGTAATCGAAGCGGTCCTCGCCGGACAGCAGCCGCTTGATGACCCCCATCGCCTCGTCCTGCCGGTCACGAAGGAGCATGGGGTCGACGCCGAGCGTGTGTGCGTCCGAGGGGAGTGCGCCGGGGCCGGAGCCGAAGATGGCGCGCCCGCGGCTCTGGTGGTCGAGCTGCACCATGCGCTGCGCGACCATGAAGGGGTGGTGGTACGGCAGCGAGACGACCCCCGTGCCGAGCATGATCCGCGACGTGCGCTCGGCCGCGGCCGCCAGGAAGAGTTCCGGCGAGGCGATGACCTCCCAGCCCGTCGAGTGGTGCTCGCCACACCAGAACTCCTCGTAGCCGAGGCGGTCGAGGTGCGCCACCAGTTCCAGGTCGCTCTGCAACTGCAGCGTCGGGTGCTCGCCAATGGGATGGTGCGGCGCCAGGAACGCTCCGAACTTGAGCCGAGTCATGCGGATTTACCCTTGCGTGGTGCGTTGCGGGAGATTGCCACAACTGCCGGTGGTCGGAAATCCGCGTGCGAGCTGGAGACGCTCGCGCGCGGCTACTTCATGTCGATGTAGCGGACCGGTACGAGGCGGTGTCCGGGCATGTCGACGGCCGCCTGGGCCTGCGCGAGGACGACGTAACCGAGCAAGGGCTTATGGGCAGCCTCGTCATCTCCCATGTCCAGAAAGACGACCTCGTTGGACACCGGGCGGAAGCCATCGATCTCGATCTTCACCGGCCAGCAGGTCTCTCCCTGCAAGACCTTCCCGTTCGCCGTTCGCAGTTCGATGGGCGCGGAGTGCTTGAACTCTCCGAGCCTTCCCTTCCAACCGGACGGCATGATCAACGCGCCAACGCCCGTGTCCACGGGCATTCCGCAATGGATCGACTTGCTCTCGTCGAAGAGGTTGGTCACCCGGGTCTGTGCAACGATGCCCGTCAGGCCGCGTACGCCTCCAACTCGCCCCCGTCGATCGTCACCCGGTGCATGCGCCGGGTCTCGCCCGGATAGTCGTCGAGGGCGTAGTGCCAGGTCGCCCGGTTGTCCCAGAAGGCGACGCTGCCGGGCTCCCAACGGAACCGGCAGGTGTGTTCGGGGCGCGCGCCGACGCCGTAGAGATACTGCAGCAGGGGCTGCGACTCCTCGACGGTCCAGCCGTTGATGTACAGCGTGAATGCGCGGTTGACGTAGAGCGCCGGCCGCCCGGACCGGGGATGGCGGATCACGACCGGATGGACTGCATCTTGAGTAGCCTGCTCGGCGTTGTCGTAGCGCCCGTCCCGGCGCTGCTCGTGGTAGCCGCCGGGACCGAACACGTGTCGACTCGAATGCACGGCCGAGAGTCCCTCCAGGGTGCGCTTGAGGCCCTCGGAAAGCGATTCGTACGCCTTGTACATGTTGGCGAACATGGTGTCGCCACCGTGGGTGGGCACGTCGATCGCGTAGAGCATCGACCCCATGGCCGGCAACTGGTCATAGGAGTGATCCGTGTGCCAGCCGCCGCCGATGTTGCTCGAATGGTGGGCTTCCTTCAGCACTTCGGCCACGCGCGGCTGCTCGGCCACCCGGGAGAAGAAGCGGTTCACGTTGATCGGCCCGAACCGTTCGGCGGCCGCGAGCTGCGTGTCGGGCGTCAGCCTCTGGTCGCGGAAGAACACGACGCCGTACTCCGCGTGCGCATCGAGGATCGCCTCGACCTCGGCTTTCGAGAGCGTGTTCAGGTCGGCGCCAACGACTTCCGCGCCGCAGCCCCCGTTGGTTGGTCGGATTTCCACGTTCGGCCTCCTGCCCCAGTCCCGGACATGACAAGCGGGCAAGGATGCCACAAAGACGCCCTTCCGGGGCTCCTTTTGGCCGTTCCGCACGGCGTCACGGGACGCCGAGTTGGCGGACGCCTGCCGGGAGCACGGCATCGCCATCGTGCATACCCGGTTGCGTCTGTTCCACCAATGACCGGCTCAGGAGTCCGGCCCGCGGCGCACGCGGACCGTGATGAAGTCCGTGTCGTAGTACTGCTGGTGGCGCACGGATTCGGCCGCATGGTCGAGCAGCCGCAACGACACTTCGTCGAGGGCGAACTCCTTCTTGCCGTCCAGCACGAGCATCTGGTCCTCCACGTTGGCTTCCCTCGGCGCGGCGACGAACTCGAGTTCCGCCCCGTCCCGGTCGGGACGAGCGAGCACGAGGAGCGCGCTGTCCGAACGCGGGCGCAGTTCGACCAGGCGGGACAGCACCTCCTCCCCGGCGAGCCGCAGCCGCCCGGTGGCGGAAGCGCTCCATCCGGAACGTTCCGCGAACCCGTCCAGGAAGGCGTGCAGGTCCGGCAACGCCGTCTGCGCGAGCGGGATCCGCAGCCGGCTGCGGCGGGGCTCGAGCAGTTCCAGCAGCAGCGTGGCCGCGATGGCGAAGAATCCACCCACCGTCATGCCGTTGCCGAGCAGCGAAGCCCAGCGTGCGTTCATCAGGTCGCGGAACACGTCCTCTCCCTGGAAGCCGACGCCGAGCCAGAAGGCCAACCCCACCACCATCGCCTGCTTCGAATCGATCTCGGACGCGATCACCAGCCGCATGCCCTGCACGAACAGCATGCCCATCATCATGAGCGTGAAGGCGCCGAAGACCGGGTTGGGTACCGCCAGCAGCAGCGCCGTGACCTTCGGCAGGAACGCCAGCAACGCGAGCAGCACGCCCGCGTAGACACCCGCCCTGCGCGCGGCCACCCCGGTGATCTCGACTACCGCGACGCTGGAGGAATAGGTGGTGTTCGGCACCGTGCCGATCAGTCCGGAAAGCAGGTTGCCCACGCCGTCCGCGTTCACGGCTCCCTGAACCTCCCGGAAGTTCGCGGTCCGGGGACTGCGCCACGACACGCGCTGCACCGCGATGGAGTCCCCCACGGTCTCCACCGCGCCCACCAGCGTCACGAAGGCAAACGCCGGCAGGAGCGCCCAGAACTCCGCGCCGAAACCCATCTCGAGCCCGGGCCATGCCAGCTCGGGGAAGCCGAACCACGGTGCGTCGATCACGGCCTGGAGGTCGTAGAGGCCGAAGAAACCGGCGGCCACGCCACCGACGCCGATGCCAATGAGCGGCGCCCACAGGCGCACGAGCCCGATTCCGACCGCCCCGACGATCAGGATGGCCACCAGGGTGACCCCGGCGCTCACCGGCGCCGCCGCCGCGGAGGCGCCGGCCGGGACGTCGTCCAGCATGTCGAAGGCGATGGGGGTCACCGTCACCGAGATCAGCATGATGACGACGCCCGCCACCATGGGCGTGACGATCCGCCGCACGAACGAGAGCCGCGCGGCGAACAGGAACTGGAACAGCGAGGAGGCCACGACCAGCGTCGCGAGCAACCCCGGTCCGCCCTCCGCGAGCGCCGTGATGCTGACGGCGATGAACGCGCCGGACGTGCCCATGAACAGGATGTAGCCGGCGCCGACGCGGCCCACCTTGAGGGCCTGCAGGACGGTGGCGAGACCACTCACCAACAACGTCCCGAAGACGGCCCACGAAAGGAAGGCCTCGGTGCCGCCGGCGGCGCGCACGACGATCGCCGGCGTCAACACCACGCCGCCGACGATCATGAGCGTGGCCTGCGCCCCGAACCCGAGGGAGAGCAGATGCGGCGGACTCTCGTCCGGCTGGTACTGCACGCGGTGCTGGGGATCGGGCACGGCTAGACCGGAGTCGAGGGCATGACGCGGCTCCAACCGCTGGGGATCGGGGGAGTATAGCGAGGAGGCAGCGGGGAGCCCGAGGATCAGGATCGCCTCGCCCCTCGCGCCTCGCGGCACTCCGGTTAACATCTCCGCCGGACGGCACGCAAAAGGAGAGTGACGATGCCCGACGACCAGAACCCCCACCGGAGAAACGACCGCTTCCACCGCGTCGCAGGATTCGCGCTGTGGCTCGCCTTGCTTCCCGGCGCAACGCCCGCGATCGCCGCGCAGGACGCCGCCGCAGAGCGCCTGGCCGCGCTGCCGCCCCTGATCGATCGCAACGTCTTCTTCGGCGACCCGGAGATCGCCGGCGCCCGGCTCTCGCCCGACGGCAAGTGGATCTCGTTCGGCAAGCCCTACCGCGGAGTGATGAACGTCTGGGTGAAACACGTCGATGAGCCCTTCGACGCGGCGCGGCCGCTCACGGCGGACACGAAGCGCCCGCTTGGCAGCCACTTCTGGACCGAGGACAGCCGCTACGTGCTGTTCATCCAGGACGAGGGCGGCACCGAAGACTTTCACGTCTATGCGGTCGACCCGGCCGCGGCTGCCGAAGAAGCCACGGGCGTCCCGCCGGCACGGGACCTGACGCCCATGGAGGACATCACCGCCGCGATCTATGCCGTGCCGGAGGGCACGCCCGGACAGATCATCGTCGGCATCAACGACCGCGACCCGGCGCTGCACGACGTCTACCGGCTCGACATCGATACGGGTGAACGCACGCTCCTGATCGAAAACGACACCAACGTCAGCCAGTGGGTGGCCGACCTCGAGGGTACGGTGCGGCTCGCCATGCAACAGCGCCCGGACGGCGGCACGGAGATTCTTGTCGTCGAGGACGGAGCGCTCGGTCGCGTCCTGTACGAGTGCGGCTGGGAGGAAACCTGCGGCGCCAGCCGCTTCCACCGGGACGGCAAGCGCGTCTACGTGGTGAGTAACAAGGGCGTGGACCTCGTCCGCCTGCTGCTGGTCGATGTCGCCAGTGGCGCCGACGAAGTCGTGGACTTCGACCCGGAGGGCCAGGTGGACCTCGGCGGCGCCTGGTTCTCCGACACGACCGAGGAACTGGTCGCGACCCTGTACGTCGGCGACCGCGTGCGCATCTACCCGCGGACGGACACGCTCGTGCAGGAACTCGAGTGGCTCCGCGAGCAACTGCCGGACGGAGAGTTCGGGTACGGGTCGTCCACGGAGGACGAGACGCTTGCCATCGTCGCCGTCGCGAGCGACGTCAATCCGGGCGCCGTGTACCTCCTCGAGCGCGGCGGGCGGACCCTCACGAAGCTCTACGACGCCCGCCCCGAGCTGCCGAGCGACCAGCTCGCGAACATGCAACCCATCCGTTACGAAGCCCGGGATGGGCGCGAGATTCCCGCCTACCTCGTGACGCCGCAAGGCGTTCCGGCCGAGGGGCTACCGACGGTGATCGTTCCCCATGGCGGGCCGTGGGCGCGCGACACCTGGGGCTACAACTCGATGGCCCAGTTCCTCGCCAACCGGGGCTACGCCGTCATGATGCCGAACTTCCGGGGCTCCACCGGCTACGGCAAGCGGTTCCTCAACGAGGGTAACGCCGAGTGGGGCACGGGCATCATGCAGCACGACATCACGGACGGCGTGCGGCATCTCGTCGACACGGGTGTCGCCGATCCCGAACAGGTGGCGATCATGGGCGGCTCCTACGGGGGCTACGCGACGCTGGCGGGCGTCACGTTCACGCCGGACCTCTATGCGGCCGGGGTGTCGATCGTCGGGCCGTCCAACATCGTGACGCTACTGAAGTCGATCCCGCCGTACTGGGGACCGATCCGGCAGATGTTCACGCGCCGGGTGGGCGACCCCGACGACCCGACGGACCGGGCGCGCCTCGAGTCGCAGTCGCCGTTCTTCCATGCGGAGCAGATCGAAGTGCCCCTGCTCATCATCCAGGGCGCGAACGATCCGCGCGTGAAAAAGGCGGAGTCCGAACAGATCGTCGTCGCCCTGCGCGACCTCGAGCGCCCGGTGGAGTACCTGCTCGCGCCCGACGAAGGGCACGGCTTCGCCGGCCGGGAGAACCGTCTCGCCATGTTCGCAGACATCGAGCGGTTTCTCGCGCAACACCTCGACGGCCGCTTTCAGGAGGACATGGCGCCGGACGTCGCCGAGAGACTCGCGGCGCTGCGCGTGGACATCGCCGACGTCGAGATGCCCGAAGCCATCGTCCCGCGGACGGACCTGCCCGCGGCCGAGTTCGACGGAACGATGCTCGAACCGGCGACGCTGACCTACGACGTGACCATGCAGGCCGGCGGGCAGACCATGACGATGACCACGATGGTCGAGCGAACCCGCGCGATGCACAATGACGAGGACGTCTGGCAGATCGCGACCACCGTCGACGCGCCGATGGGTACGAGTACGGACACCATCCTCGTGCGGGCCGACGACCTGCGGCCCGTGCACCGCCGCATGCAGCAGGGACCGGCGCGCATCACGCTCGACTACGGCGAGACGCGCATCGGCGGCGAGATCTCGGTGCCAGGCCAGCGCAAGACCCCCATCACCGTCCCGATCGGGGAACCCGTCGTCGGGCACCTCGAGACGGAACTTGCGACCATGCCGCTCGAGGTCGGCTTCGAGACGCAGCTACGCGCCTTCCAACCCGCGACGGGCAGCGTGCAACTCGTCCAACTCGCGGTGGCCGCGACGGAGTCGGTCGAGACGGGCGCAGGGACCTTCGACGTCTATCGCGTGGACCTGAGCGGGGACGATGGCTCCTCGATGCGGGCCTGGGTGACGCACACGAAGCCTCATCGGACGGTGAAGACGGAGCTGACGCAACCCGCGATGGGCGGCGCGAAGATCGTGTCGGTGTTGGCCGCCGTGGAGTGAAGGCGGAGTCCCGTCAGCCGGGAGTCCACCCATAGATGCCGGTCAGGCTCCCTCCCATCAACGCGGCCCGGTCCGAGTCCGAGAGGCGATCCGTCACGCGGAACGCCTCTACCGCATCGTTGGGCGAGACGACTTCGACCGCCCGCGTCCAGTCCGTGCCCCACAGGCAGCGGTCCAGGCCGAAGGCGTCGAAGATGCGCGCCAGCGGGTCCCAGATGTCGGCGAAGGGGAACGGCTCCCGCGCCAGCGTGCAGGCGCCGGAGATCTTGATCGCCACGTGGTCGAAGCGCGCGAGGGCGAGCACTTGCGGGAGGTCGCCGAACGGCTCGTCCGGGGGCGGCGGCGCGAAGGGCTGCCTGAGACCCAGGTGGTCGATGACGAGCCGCGTGTCCGGATTGCGCTCCGCGGCCTCGGCGAACGCCGCGAGGTTCCCCCAGCACAGCACGTTCACCGGCAGGCCGTGGCGTGCGCCGGCGGCCAACACGCGGTCGACGCCGTCCGGAGCCGCGATCCGCGGCGCGGGCGCACCCATCATCAGGCGCGCACCCACCACGCCGGGTCGCCCCGCCCACTCCGCCACTTCCTCCGCCACGCCCGGACCATCGGGATCGAACGGCTTGATGAGGCCGAAGCGGTCCGGATGCCGGGCGCCCACCTCCAGGGCGTAGCTCGCGTCGTAGCGGTACATCGCCCACGGCGAGACCAGCAGGGCGCCGTCCACGCCGAGCCGGTCCATCGTGGCCACCATGTCGTCGCCCGTGACCTCCTCCGGCCCCACCAGCGTGCTCGCCCACGGGCGCTCGGGCCGGTTGCGTTCGTAGCAGTGCACCTGCGAATCGATCACTGGCGTCGCGGTATCGGACATGGTCATACCCCTCATTGGCCGCGCGTCGCCGGAGCGCTGCGTGACGCGCTCGGGGACCAGCACGGTGCAGAGTGTAGCCGCGTGCGCGAACAGGTTGGCCGGCGCCGGCAGGATACCTGGGTATCCCGACACAGAAGGTGCTCGGCTGTCGGCATTGTCATCTCGGTCACACGGTTCACGTCTAAATCCCGACAGAACGGGGCCGAAACTGTCGGGATTGGACGAGCTACTCAATCCGAGACGTTTTTTCCCGACAGAATCCACGCACGTCCGGTCTTCCCGACGAGCAACTCGGGAAAGGGGACCATGCCGAGTACGCCCTGATCGAGCGCAAGCGGCGGGACGCTCCGTTGAGCCGCGCCGTACTGTTCACTATGGAGGCCACGGGGCGCTACAGCTCCACCGTTTGTGCCGGGACCACAAAAGCCGGAACATGCCGCGCAACGCATCGGCACCGGGAACGACTTCTTGGAGACCCGCACCCTCGGCCGCACGGAAATCGTCGTAAGTACCCTCGGGTTCGGCGGGGCGCCGCTCGGCGCGGTCGGCGCACGCATCGACGACGAAACGGTCGCCGCGATCGTCCGCACCGCCCGCGACGGGGGCATCCGCTACTTCGACACCGCCCCGCTGTACGGACACGGCCTCAGCGAGAAGCGGCTGGGCCGCACTCTCGTCGATCTGCCCCGCGAGGACTTCGTGTTGTCCACGAAGGTCGGCCGCCTCCTCGTGCCAACAGGCCAGGGCGAGCGCAATCCGGGCATGCGCGATACCGAACCGGTCGACTTCCGCTACGACTACACCTACGACGCCGCGCGTGCATCGCTCACGGCAAGCCTCGAACGACTCGGGCTCGACCGCGTCGACATCCTGCTGTGCCACGACATCGATCTCTGGACCCACGGCGACGACCAGCCGGGCGTCTACGAGAGGGCGGCGCGGGGCGCCCTGCCGGCGCTCGCCGACCTGCGCGCCGAGGGCACGATCCGGGCGTTCGGCCTCGGCGTCAACAACTGGGAAGTCTGCGCCCGCGTGCTCGCCGACTTCGACCCGGACTGCTTCCTGCTCGCCGGGCGGTTCACGCTCCTCGAACAGGCACCGCTCGACACGTTCCTGCCGGAATGCGCGGCGCGCGGCGTCTCCGTCATCATCGGCGGCCCCTACAATTCCGGGTTGCTCGCAGTCGACGAGCGGCGCAGGGCGACCTACGACTACAAGCCCGTGGACGACGCCCGGTGGGAGCGCGCGCAGCAGATCCGCAAGGTCTGTGCCGCCCACGGCGTGGACATGCGCGCGGCGGCGTTGCAGTACCCGCTGCGGCACCCCGCGGTCGCGTCCGTGATTCCCGGCGTGTGGTCCGTCGAGGAGGTCCGCACGAACCTCGCACTGATGGCGGCGGAACCGCCAGAGGCTCTCTGGGACGACCTGGCCGACGCCGGCCTCGCGCGGCGGATTTCCTGACCCACCGTTCGGCCCGATACCGCCCCGTGATCACCGACCGATTCGACCAGCCCCTCACCGTGGCGTCCGAGGCCGCCGCAGAGGCCTACGTGCAGGCCCTCGATCTTTCGTTCGCCTCCGAACCCGGCGCGGCGGAACGCATCGACGCGGCGCTCGCCGCCGACCCCGACTTCGCGCTCGCCTACTGCGTGCAGTCACGAACGCTGCTGCTCGAGGGACGCACTGCCGAAGCACGCGCGGCGGTGGAACGCGCCCGGAGCCTGGCCGGCGCCACCACGCCGCGCGAGCAAGCCCACCTCGAGATCGTCGCCCGCGCCACGGCGGGCGACGGTCCCGGCGCCCTCGCACTGCTTGAAGCGCACGCGGATGCCCACCCCCGGGACGCCTTGCCGCTGTCCCTAGCCCTCGGGGTGTACGGCCTGCTCGGCTTCGGCGGCTTCGTGGACTTCCCGGAGCGCCAGGTCGCCCTGCTGGAACGGGTGGCGCCGCATTGGGGCGAGGACTGGTGGTTCGATACGTTTCTCGGCTGGGCGTACGTCGAGGTCGGCGATCTTGCGCGCGGCATCCCGCTCCTCGACCGCGCCCTGGCCGCCCGGCCCACGAACGCCAACGCAGCCCACGCCCGGGCCCACGGCTACTACGAAGCGGGCGCGCCGGCGGAGGGCGACGCCTTCATAGCGGGCTGGCTGCCGTGTTACGACCGCTCGGCCGTGCTGCACTGTCACCTCTGCTGGCATCGGGCGCTGTTCGCCCTGCAAATGGGCGAACCCGAGCGGGCGATGGATATCT
>VXNE01000388.1 GCA_009840715.1 Gammaproteobacteria bacterium | reverse complement strand
GGCACCGAGAGCCGCTCCCACGAACCGCGTAGTGCGGCGGCCGACCCCGGCGTGAGCGTTCGCCCACGGGAATGCAGGACGAAGTCCGCGCGTACCCGGTGTCTCCGGCGTACAGACATGGGCTTGCCGGCGCTTTTAGATGGCCTCCGGTCGTGGCGAGCGCAGTCCGACGGGTCGTGACGAGCCTCATGCGGCCACCGAGCACATGGCGAGATCCAGTCGGTGGACCACCGAGTGGACCTCGCCCGGACCGAACTCGGTGGCCAGATCCAGGTCCTGGACGGGAAGATCGACAGTGTCAGGACCGAACTCGGCGGCCAGATCCAGGTCCTGGACGGGAAGATCGACGGCGTCAGGACCGAACTCGGCGGCCAGATTGCGGCGCTGGACTCGAAACTGACCTTCATGATCGCCGGGACAGGTCTCTTGGTCGCCGCCGTGACACTGGCCGGCAGAATGGGCGTTTTCTAGCGTCACCAGCCGTCGCCCTGACGGGCGCCGAGTCTTCCCGCGAGGGGCAGCCCCCGCGCGGGCCGCCTTCCCGCTCCCCCGCCGAAGGCTCCTGGCGCCAGGGCGCGGTGTCGGCGGAGCGGACCTCGCTGGAGGTCGGTCAGAAGCTGTAGACGAGATCCAGTCCGACGAAACTGTCGCGGCGCATCGCGTAGAGCAGGTCCGCCTCTCCCACGTTCAGCAGCACCACGGTCTCGAATTCGAGGGACCAGTTGTCGCGCAGCCGCCGACTCAGTTCGAGGGACACGAAATGGGAATCGTGGTCGAGGTCGCTCAGCACGCCGCCGATGAACTCGGTGCCCTGCTCGTCGTTGAGCGCGAGGCGCGTGCCGACGAACAGGTCGTTCTGGAACCGGCTGGTCGCCCACTCGCGGCGCGCGTCGTAGTTCCATTCGGCCAGCAGTCCGAGGTCCGCGCCCGATCCGAACAGCCCGTAGAGCGTGTACTCGCCGCCTGCGACGAACGCCCCGTAGTCCTCTTCCTGGCCGAGCAGGTTCCAGGCGCCGGCCCGGTGGATCGCCTCCAGCTTGTACAGCCAGGAGCCGGTCGTCCACTGCGCGTCGAGACCGAACTGCCGGATACTGCGGTAGTGCGGCGCGAGGATCGGCGTGCCGGCGCCGTTGAACGCCGGCAGCAGGAACGGCTCGCGGCTCGTGCCGTCGAACACGCTGAGGCCGATGTCGAACGCACCGATCGTGCCGCTGTAGCGGGCGGCGACGTCGAGCCCCCATTCCTCCGCACCGCTCTCGTAGGTGGTGGCGCCCCGGTCGATGAGCAGCGGCAGCCGCAGGCGGCCCGAGCGTCCGGAGAACGTGCGGTCGCGGTGCCCGGTGATGCCGAACAGTTCCAACGCGCCCCAGTCGCCGGCCAGCGTCACGTGGGCCATGAGCTGCCCGAGGCGCGCCTTCTCGTTGGGGTGCTCGACGAGGTCGACCTGGTTGACGATGTCGACGAGGTGCTGCGACTCGGTGACGCCCCAGAACACGCGGTCGACGCCGAGCCTGAGTTCCCACTCGCTCGCGCCCCACTGCCCGACCGCCATCCCGTACGCTTCGTGCAGGTCCGCATGCGTCCGCCTCGGGTCTCCGGCGTCGTGGCGGAAGAACGGGCGCACGGTCAGGCTCCGGCCGGCCCGATCCTCCAGGTAGAGCTCCGGCCGCACCACGAACCCGCTCGCGTGGGAGCGCTGGCCGGGATGCACGGCCGGGTCGGGATACCAACGACCCTCCAGGCTGATGTCGCCCGAGAAAGAGTGGTACGCGAGCCAGGGCTCTCCAGGCGGATCCGCCGGCTCGGGCCGCGCCGCCACGGCCTCTTCCCGGGCGTCGGGAGCGGTGTGGGGGGGTTGCGTGTCCGGTGCTTCCTCCACGGCCTGCGGCTCCGCCGGCGCGGTCTCGGGGTCTTCGGGGGTTACCGCCACCTCCTCCTCCGGCAACGGGGCCTCGGCCCAGTACCAGGCGCCCGGGACCCCCGTCTCCCGCGCCCGCGCCACGAGCGCGCGAGCCGCCGCTTCATCGGGCGCATCCGTCGAGACGATCCGGTAAAGCGGCCCGCGGTCGGTGCGCACGACTACGACCGCGAGCGGCACGCCGAGCCGCATCGAGATGCGGTGATGCTCGCGCGTGGCGTTGTCGAGGTCGCGGAAGCTGCCCAGGACCGCCGCCGCGCCCGCCGCCGGAATCGCGGCGGCGAGCACGACCGCCGCGACTGCGATCGCGAGGATGCGCGGCCGGGCGCTCAGCGCGCGCGTCTCAGGCCGGTCGGCAGGAATTCGCCGGGCGTCACCGCGGCGCCGAAGTCGTAATCGCTCCAGGTGAGCACGGTGCTCTTGCCCGTCAGGTGGTTGACCATGGACATCTCCGCCGCGTGCCAGTAACGGTCGACGTATTTCGCGTAGCCGCTCACGTCGAGCGTCTTCAGCAGCGCGTCGCGCCGGTCGTAGTACTCGACCTTCCACAGCCTGAGCTCGTCGGTGTCCTGCCAGACGATCTGGCGCCGGTATCCGGAGCGCTCGTCCCGCGGAATGCGCTCCACGACCGTGCAGGTCAGCTCACCGCATGCCTCGTCGCGCAGGTACCGGTAGTCGAACTGCTCGACCTCCGGAGGGGTCATGTCCTCGTAGGCGAACTCGCTGCCCATGAACGAGCCGGAGCGGTTCGCGGAGTTGATGCGCTTGACGCGCTTCAGGGCCGGCAGGTATAGCCACTGGTCGTCCGGGCCCGCCTTGTTGGCGTGCACCAGGAACGCCGTACCGCGCACGTCGCGCGGTTCGTCGAACACGAACAGGCTGCGGTCGCCGGCGCCCTCGGCCTCCGGCGGGGCTTCGAGGACCTTGACGCGCAGGTGGCGCCGGCTCTCCCGGCCCTGGCGGTTGCGGAGCACCATGGTCTGGCTCGCCGTGAAGCTCTCGAACCCCTGCTTGCGCGCCCGCGCGTCACGCGCGATGGCGAGCCCACGGTCTTCCGCCGCGACGGCGTCCTGCGCCGCAGCGTCTTCCGCCGCGAGCACAGCCGAGACCGCGCCGAACAGCGCGACGATCGCGGCGTTTCGTACGCGTTCCATCATGTCTTTCTCCTGTCGAGGACCATCAGCAGGGGCGGCAGCAGCAGGAAGTCGGCCAGCAGCGCGAATACCACCGTGATCGCCACCATGGTGCCGATGGCGAAGCTCACCTCGAAGCCGGACGAGGCGAACACCAGGAAGCCGGCGGCGAGGACCGCCGTCGTGGTCCACAGCGCGCGCCCCGTCGCATGGAACGCCGAACGCACCGCCTCCGCCGCGTCCGCGCCCGTGCGGCGGGCGCGCTGGTACTTGGTCAGGAAGTGCGTCGTGTCGTCGACGATGATGCCGAAGGCAACGGCCGTCATCACGGAGCCGGCGAGCCCGACCTGGCCCACGACGTAGCCCCACAGCCCGAAGGTCATGGCCGCCGGCAGGTAGTTCGGCACGAGGCTCAGCAAGCCCACGCGCAAGCTCCGCAACACGAAGATCAGCACGAGCGAGATTCCGCCCATCGCGATGATCGTCGCGCGCAGCATGCTTTCGAGATTGCGCTCGGACAGGTGCGCGAACGTCATCGTGAAGCCGGTCGCCGCAGTCGCAAGCTCGGGAGCATTCTCCTGCAGCCAGGCTTGTGCGCGTTCGTCGAACTCCCGCTGCTGGGCGGAGGTGAGGCCGCCGCCCGCGGCCGCCGTCACGCGGGTCGCCGACTTGGCGACATCGATCCGGTCGTTCAGGTCCCGGCCGAACGGCAAGGACAGCTCGTACAGCAGCAGGTACTGGCTCGCCAGTTCCGCGTCGTCGGGCAGGCGGTCGTAGGCCGGGTCGTCTCCGTGCATGTTGCGGTTCAGCCGGCGCATGACGTCCGGGAACGCCTGCACGTACGCCACCTCCGGCTGTTGCCGCAGCCACTCGGCGAACGCGTCGACCTGCCGCAGGTACTTGGGATCCGTGATGCCGTACTCCTGCCCGGAGTCCATGGAGTACTCCCACGACTCGAGCCCGGTGAGGTGATCGATCACGAAATCCGTGTCGCGCCGGAACTCGTAACGGTCGTCGAAGTACCGCGTCCAGTTGTCCGTGAACTCGATGCGCCATGTCCCGGTAGCGAGCACGGCCACCCCGAGGCCGACCGTCCACAGCAGCACGTACCGCCGCCGGGTGACGAAGTCGGCGAGGTTGTCGAAGAAAGCCCCGCCGCGCGGGGTCTTCGGTGCGCGCAGCGGCAGCAGCGACAGCACCGCCGGCAGCACCGTCATGGAGTACGCGAACGCGGCCATGACGCCGAACGCCACGAGGTTGCCGAGCACGTGGAATGGCGGCGACTCCGAAGCGTTCAGCGTGAGGAACGCGATGGCGGTGGTCACCGAGGTGAGGAACACCGGATGTGCGTTCACCCGGAGCGACTCGACGATGGCCTCGTTCCGTGCCAGTCCCTGGCGCAATCCCGCCAGGGTGGTCGTCACGATGTGTATGGAGTCGGCGACGGCGATCGTGAGGACGATGATCGGCACCCCGGCGTTGACCGGGTTGAATACCGCGCCCGCCCAGCCGGCCAGCCCCATGGTCGTGTTGATCGAGAACATGAGTAGCACGACCACGGCCACCGCGGCGATCAGCGAGCGCAGGAGCAGGACGGTCACCACGACGATGACCAGGAACACGACCGGCGTGAGCTGTTCGAGGTCGTCCCGCGTGGCGTCCGCGAAGGCGCGGTTCATGAGCACTTCGCCGGTCAGGTAGAACTCCGCGTCCACGCCCTCCCGCTCCGCCAGGTCGGCGCGCCGCTCGTCCAGCAGCGCCCGCAGGTGGTCCGTGATTTCCAGCACGGCCGCATCGGTCTCTTCCGGGAGGGCGAAGTTGACGTTCACCGCCGCCACCCGGCCATCCCTCGAAACCAGCCGGCCGGCGAGTTCTACCGAGCCCGTGGCGATGTCCTCGATGCGGCGCAGGCCCGCCTCGTCGAGCAGGTCGGCGCCCTGCACGAGCGGCGCCACGATCAGGTCGTCGCCATCGGCCTCGCTGTGACTGTAGTTGGTCAGCGAGTCGACGCGCGTCGCGTAAGGCACGGTCCACGCCGCCTCCGTGAGTTCCTCGACGAGACCGAGCATCTCCGGCGTGAACACCGTCCCCGACGCGGGGGCGATCGCGATCAGGGCGTTGTTCGATTCCGTGTAGGTCGCGTCGAGCGCCTCCAGGGTGAGGAGCTCGGGATCGTGCTCGTCGAACAGCACGCGGTGATCGTTGGTCACGCCGATGCCGGGCACGCCCCCCGAGGCGCCCAGCATCACCACCGTGGCCAGGATCAGCACCAGCCAACGGCGTTCCACCACGCCCGCGGCAAAGCGATCCAGCATGCTCGCGCTCATGACGTCCACGATACCTTACCCGGCCGCCGGCGGCGCTACCATGGATTCGACTTCCGCGAGTTCCAGTGGTCCGGCATCCGGTACGTCACGTTCGGGTCGTCGTAGACCGAGATGTCCAGCATCTGCGTGAAGTTCTGCGAACGCACGCCCTCCCCCGCCCGGGACTTCTCCCAGCGCTGCTTCAGCCGGAAGCCCAGCAACGCCCCGAAGGTCGACATCTTCGGAAACTGCAACTGGTTGGCCAGGTCATGGCCGATCAGCGCGCGCGACAACCGGTACGCGAGCCGCCGCACGTGCTCCTGTTCCGCCTCGTCCTCGATCCCGGCGACCAGCGGAATGGCGCCGATCAGGGCGTTCGCCATGACCGCCGAGTCCTCGTCCGGGGTCGGCTCGCACAGGCGCGCGAGCTCGATCATGTCCTCCGCGTGCTGCCGGTCGGTGAACAGCATCTCCTCCGGGACGCCCATGACGTACCCGGCGTAGCGCCACACCTGCATGACGCTCTCCTGCTCCTCGGTGTCGAAGACCGCGCCGACCTTTGCCCCGTGGCGCAGCAGGCGGGCGGAGAAGACGCTGGTCGCGAATCCCATGTGCGCCGCGCTGATCGGCGTGCCGAGCACGGCCATGTCCCAACTCTCCGCGTTGGCCAGCAGGTCGCGCACCCGGGCGTGGACGAACCGCAACCGCATCGACAGCTTCCAGCCGTCGCCGCTGCGGTCGAGCCCGCCAGGGAAGAACACCTCGAGCAGGTGGCGGTTGTTCTGCATGAGGCGCCGCCGCGCCGAAGCGGCCGTCAGCACGCGGCCGGTGGTCGCGAACGACTTGGCGATCAGCGTGGAGAACCCCTCGATCAGGACGCCGGCGACGAACGCGATCAGGACGTTGGTACTGTTGGCGTGAAACGCCCGCAGCGCCGGGCGGTGCAACTCGTAGTCGAGCCACGCCGGGGGCTCCTCCACCGCCGTGAAGAAGTGCTTGAGCGCCGCCGGCGCGTCCGAGAACTCCGGAAGCTGGTCGATTCCCGCGCCAATGAAACGGTGCAGGCGCTCGGGTTCCAGGTCGCGCAGTTCCTCCATGACGGGATCCAGCAACGGATCTCCGACGACGGTGTGTTCGAGGTACGTGGCCGCGAGGTCGGGGTCGGCCGCGGTGGCCCGCGCGTATCCCTCGCGGTAGGCCGTGGGGACGCTCAGCCCCGACATGCCCGCGCCAACCCCGTCACGGCGCCTCCCGCCATGGTCCTGCTACCGGCCCTGCAGTTCGGCGAGCCGTGCGGCCGACTCGCCGTGCAGGATCCGCTCGAAGGCGTCCCGCGGCTCGAGCGCCACCGCGCGGCCGAGCAGTTCCTCGGCCCGGGCGCCGTGCTTGCGACGGTTGAGGCGCAGCAGTCCCCGACTGACTTCCGCATACACCACGAGGTCGTCCCCCGCCAGTTCGAGCGCGCGGTCGTAGTTTTCGAGCGCCCTGTTCGCCCTGGCGCCGTGGGTGAGGCGCGCGAGAAACCCGCCTGCCTGGGCCACGACATCCGCGTGCCACGAACCGAGCTGCAGCCGCGCCAGCACCATGTCCGCATCCACGGCCAGGACGTCCTCGAGGAGTTCGCGCGAGCGGCCGACGTAGCCCTCCCGCTGAGCCTTGATCGGCCGCAGGCTCTGCGCATAGCGCCCCACGGCATGCGCCAGCTGGAAGCGTACCCACGGGTCCCTTGGCCGTAGCGCCACCGCCTCCTCGGCCAGCCCCATCGCGCGCACCAGCAACTCCTGCCGCTCCTCCTCCGGCGCCAGGTAGTGGGCGTAGATGGCGAGGGCTTCCGCGGCCACCGCGAAACCGCCCGCCGTGCCCGCCGTCTCCCCGAGATCCGCGGCCGCAAGCCAACGGCCCTCCACCAGCGCCGCGCGGGCTTCGGCGGGTTCGTCCGTACCGTGACGCGCCTGCGTGCCACCGTCGGCAGCCAGCGCCAGCGGCATGCATGCGAGCGCAGCGAACAGGACAAAGGGCCACGGGCGGCGCGCGGCCACTAGCCCCCGCCTTGCACGGCGCCGGCCGCGCCCGCCGGCCGCGGGGCGTACAACGGTTTCATCCAGAGCCGGAACAGCCAGCGCACCGCACGGTTCCAGCCCACCAGGACAGTCATCGCGATCACCACGAAGCGCACCTGGCGGCGGGAGATTTTCACGGTCTCCCCGGTCCGGAAGTCGGGCGCGGCGTGAATCCGACGCAGCGTCAGAACCGCCAGGCCGAGCGTCCACAGGAGAAACCGCCGCACGCCCGTTTCCCGGCGCGGTATCAGCACGGTGTACTCCAGCGCACGTTCGAGGTGACCCCGCGCCCGGTCCACGAGCCGGAGCACGCCGCACTCGAAATCGCGCCCGGTCCAGTCCCCGTCCGTCGACAGGTCCACGCCGGGAAACGCGTCTCGAGGCAGCCAGCACACGCCCTGGGCGCGGTCCTCCCAAAGATCCTTGATGACGTTGACGAGCTGCAGTCCGCGGCCGAAGTCCGCCGCCCGCTCGCGCAGGTGCCGGCCGCGCCAGGCGATCTCGTCCGAATACTCGCACAGCAGTTCCGTGATGGTCTCTCCCACCACGCCCGCCACGTGATAGCAGTAGCGGTCGAGGGCCTGCATGGTGCTCAGGCCGCGCGCCGACAGGGTGCTGAACTCGGCCATGCCCGTCGCCATGATCCGCACGCAGCGCAGCAGCGCGCCGCGTTGCCGGCGGCGCAGCCCCTGCGTCAGCGTCACGACGGTCTCCGTGTGCGCCACCAGGTCGCGCTCCGCCTCGCTGGTCGCGTCGGACAGCAGCGGATGCAGCTCCGTGGCGAAGTCCCCCGCGGCCGTACGTCCCGCCACCACGTCCACGAAAGACGCGAGGAACCGCTCCTTCTGCGCGGCGGTGAGACGGGGTTCGTCCTCCACCGTGTCCGCGATGCGGCACAGCAGGTAGGCGTTGCCGATCACCGTGTGCAAAGGTTCCGGCAACTGGGGAATGGTGAGGGCGAACGTACGCGAGACGCCAAGGAGCGCCTGCTGCTGGTACGTCAGTGGATTGTGCGCTACGGGTTCACGCCCCGCAGAGCCCCCGGCCGGGGCTGTTGCTTCGGTCGCGGCGGACATTAGGCTTTGCGAAAGCGCCGCGCAGCGAAGTCGTCTCCCGGCCGTGGCGCCTGCCCGGGGCAGTACCGAACCGGAAAGGTGCGCCGTTGCGCGGCGGGCAGTCCCCTTCGGACGACTCTGCGCATGACAACGACCGAACCGAAATCGAGCCTGTAGACTGGCCGTCCTTGCGCAGTTCCGGTCAACTCTTGCGCGTCCCCGGGCCCCGGCGAGCCGTCCATCTCTCCGGGGTCCAGTCTGTCTGCGGCCCGTACTATGTCGCGCAGCCCCGGGGTAGTCAAGCGACCGTTTCCTGCCCTGTTTCTCACCGAGCGAAGCGCGCCGGGCACTGGCGGAAGTGCGGCCCGGAATGCGGAAAGTGGACCGACACCGGGGAAGGGTGCTACGGTGCGTTCCGGCTCCAGCAAGGGGCCTGGTCGGAGCAGACCCCAAACACCCACATTCGCGGGCAACCTCAACACTAACCTGGAGAGACAAGATGAGCAGTGCTGACGGCGTCTGGAACACCACGATGAACACCCCGATGGGCGCGCAGAAGGCCACCCTGACCCTGGCGACGGACGGCGGCTCGCTGACGGGTTCGATGTCGGGGCCGCAGGGCTCGATCGACCTCAAGGACGGCGCCGTGGACGGCGACTCCCTCTCCTGGAAAGCCGACATCACGCAGCCCATGGCCATGACCCTCGAGTTCTCCGCCACGGTCAGCGGCGACGAGATCGCCGGCAACGTGCAGCTCGGCGCGTTCGGCACGGCGTCCTTCTCGGGAACCCGCGCCTGACGGGGCACCCGTCCCCGCTCACATGGGCTGGGAGGAGGAGATAGCGGAACTCCGCCGCCGGGAGGCGCTGGCGGCGGAGATGGGCGGCCCGGACAAGGTCGCCCGCCAGCACGAGTTCGGCAAGCTCACGATCCGCGAACGCATCGCGGCGATCGCCGACGCCGGCTCCTTCCACGAGATCGGCGCGCTGGCCGGCGCCGGCTCCTACGACGACGACGGCGAACTCCAAGCCTTCACGCCCTCCAACCTGCTGCTCGGCACCGCGGAGATCGACGGCCGTCCCGTCATCCTGTCCGGCGACGACTTCACCGTGCGCGGCGGGTCGGCCGAGTTGTCCATCGCGGCCAAGCGCACCCGGTCCGAGGGGCTGGCCCTCGACCTGCGCCTGCCGCACGTACGACTCGTGGACGGCATGGGCGGCGGCGGTTCGGTCAAGACCATCGAGAAGGCGGGGCGCACCTATATTCCCGAGTTGCGGAGCTGGGAACTGGTCGTTGCCCACCTGGCGACGGCCCCCTCCGTGTCCCTCGCACTCGGCTCGGTCGCGGGGATCGGCGCGGCGCGCGTAGCCACCTCGCACTACTCGGTGATCGTCCGCGACACGGCGCAGATGATGATCGCCGGTCCCGCCCTGGTCGACTGGGCCAACCTCGGCGACGTCTCCAAGGAGGAACTTGGATCCTCGAAGATCCACACGCGCAACGGCGCCATCGACGACGAGGCAGAGTCCGAGGCCGAGGCCTTCGCCCTCGCGAAACGCTTCCTCTCCTACCTCCCTTCGAGCGTCGACGAACTGCCCCCGGTCGCGGAGTCGAACGACGACCCCAACCGCCGCGAGGCGGACCTCATCGACATCGTTCCGAAGGATCCCCGCAAGGTCTACAAGATGCACCGGGTCATCGAGGCCGCGGTGGACCTGGGCTCGTTCTTCGAGATCGGCCGCAAGTGGGGACGCTCGATCATTGGCGGTCTCGCGCGCCTCGACGGGATACCGATCGCGCTGTTCGCGGAGAACCCGGCGGTGTACGGCGGCGCGTGGACCGCGGACTCCTGCCGCAAGGTGACGCGGCTCATCGACCTCGCGGCCCTCTTCCACCTGCCGATCGTCCACCTGGTGGACTGCCCCGGCTTCCTGATCGGCAAGAAGAGCGAACACGACGCCACGATCCGGTTCGGCTCCCATGCCCTCGCGGCGCTCGGCCAGGCCAACGTGCCGTTCATGAGCGTCGTGGTGCGCAAGGCATTCGGTGTCGCGGGCGGCGCCAACCACAAGCCCGGCGCGCACCACGTGCGCGTCGCCTGGCCTTCGGGCGACTGGGGTTCGCTGCCCATCGAGGGCGGCATCGAGGTGGCTTACAAGGCCGAACTCGCCGAGGTCGACGACTACGACGCGCACCTTCAGAAAATCCGGGACCGGCTGAACCGCGTGCGCTCGCCGTTCCGTAGCGCCGAGCATTTCGAGATCGAGGAGATCATCGACCCGCGCGATACGCGACCGCTGCTGTGCCGTTGGATCAAGCTGGCACGCAAGGCGTTGCGGCCGGAGCCCGCGCAGTTCTCGTACCGGCCGTAGTCCCCTCTCCGGACTACACGGCCACCGCCGACGATCTGGTGCGCCACGCATGACCGCGGCGATTCCGGGACACGCCCGGCACCTCGGCGGGATCGATCAGGCCGATGCGGCGCCAACCCCTGGTCAACAGCCAGCTTCGCGCCGGTGCCACTTCGCACTCCCGACCGGGGTCCGCGTACCGCCCCGCTGACGGCGGCGCACGGCCCTTCCAGCCGTCGAACCACAGTCCCGAACTCGCACCGTCCAGCACCACCGGCGGCGCCCGACGCCGCCGCTGCCAGAAGTGCTTGCGGACGTTCAGCAGGACATACGCAAGCGCCCGCCGTACCTCCGTCGGCGTGCGCTTCACCACGTGGTGGAAGCGGTCCGCCAGCACCCGCC
>VXNE01000596.1 GCA_009840715.1 Gammaproteobacteria bacterium | reverse complement strand
AAAAAAACCCACGACCCGCCCATGAGCCTGCCGTTCCACCCCCTCGCCCCCCGCGCCTATCGCGACCCGGAACACTTCGAACGCGAGCAGGAGGTGCTGTTCGCACCGCACTGGGGCGCGGTCGCCCACGTCTCGCAGTTGTCCGAGCCCGGCTGCTACGTCGCCACGGACCTGCACGGAACCCCGGTCGTCATCGTCAGGGGAGCCGACGGCAACCTCCGGGGGCTCTCCAACGTCTGCCGCCACCGTTCGTATCCGATCATGCGCGGCGCGGGGAAGGCCGAACGCTTCGTGTGCCCGTATCACGCCTGGTCTTACGACCTCGACGGCAAGCTCCTGCGCGCGCCCTACATGGACGGGACCCCAGGCTTCGATCCAACCGCGTGCGTCCTTCCCGAAGTCCGCATCGAGGTCTGGCAGGGCTTCGTGTTCGCGAACCTCGACCCCGGGGCCGAACCCCTCGGGCCGCAGCTCCGCGGGCTCGAGGAGGTGATCCGGCCTTACGCGATCGCCGAACTGCAGGTGGTGGGCCAACACGAGCTGCCGCAGCCCTGGAACTGGAAGGTCATGGCAGAGAACTTCGCCGAGGGCTATCACCACTCCACGCAGCATGTCGAGAGCATTCCGGACTTCCCCACCCAAACGAGCGTCTGTCTCGAGCCCGACGACGGCCCCTACTGGATCTACGACAACCACGGCAGACCCGGGTCGACCGGACAGCGGCTCCTGGGCATCGGCGTCTTCCCGCACACGCTCTTCGCGGTGAGCGAGAACAACGGGCGCCGTTCGGTGGTCTGGCTACACCTCCGGCAGCTCGGTCCCACCGAACACCAGCTCGTGATCAGCGCACTCGCCGACGAGCGGATCGCCGGGTCCCCGGAGCGTTCGCAGCGTTTCACGGACGGCCTGCTGACGTTCCACCGGGAGGACCAGGCACTCTGCCGCGAGACGCAGCGCGGTCTGGCGAGCGCCTACGCCGGGCTGCCCAACCTCTGTCGCAGCCAGGAACGGGTGATCGAGCGGTTCCATGGCTGGATCTGCGCGGAGTTCGACAAGGCGGCCTAGGCTCAGGCGTTTCTCAACTGGCAGGTCGGGTCGCGCCCCGGAACGAAACCGGCGAGCACCCCGTGCTGCTGCCATCCGAGCATCTGCTGCAGGCGCTCGGGCCACGTCGCGGCGACTTCCTGCGGGACCGAGCCGTAGAAGTTCTCTTCCTGGCGGAGCCAGCCGACGTTGCACAGCGTGATGATCCCCCTCCTCGGGGTCTCCGTCTCGTTCACCCCGAGGCCATGGAACGTCGCGCCGAGCCAGATCGCGACGGAACCGCGCGGCATCGCGGCCTGGACCACCTCCGCCTCGTCGGGGATCCGGTCCCGCGCCCACCGGTTGCTGCCGGGCACGAAACGGGTGGCGCCGTTGGCCACGGTGAAGTCGGTCAGCGCCAGCATGAACCCGAGTATGTAGGGCGCGGCTTCCGGCGAGCGGTCGACAAAGTGCTCGTAGAGGTCCTCGTCGCGGTGCAGCGGCTGCAGGCCGCCGCCGCCATGGACCGTCATGACGGAACTCGCCGACAGCCGCCAAGTGTGGCAGTTCTGTCCCAGGACGCCGTCGACCGTGCCCAGGAAGAACGGGTCGAGGAGCATCTCGCGGTAGGCCGCGCTGTGCTTGACGGTCGTGTGGACGACCTGGGCCCTGCGTCCCGTCCACGCGTCGCCCGAGATGGGCACCCGGTCGAACATCGGCTGGAGTTCGCCGCGGATCCGGTCGACGCGCTCGGGGGAGAGGACTCCCTCCACGATCGCCACGCCCTCCCGCTCGAGCGTGCGGACGACAGTGTCGGGCATGGTGCCTCGATCGAACCGCTCGATGCCCATTTCCACCCCTCCCACGCCG
This sequence comes from Gammaproteobacteria bacterium, assembly GCA_009840715.1. GTDB lineage: Bacteria > Pseudomonadota > Gammaproteobacteria > Pseudomonadales > Azotimanducaceae > VXNE01. Next base: position 9,358 of record VXNE01000596.1, on the reverse strand, counting down.
GTTGCTGAACGGCCATAATATAAAGACCATCCTAAAACAAACAGGGCAACCGGAACTCACGTGCCGAAGATCGTCGACCACGACGCGAGACGCGAAGCCATCGCCGAGTGCGCCGTTCGCGCCGTGGCCGAGTACGGGCTCGACCGCGTCAAGCTGGAACATGTCGCCGAGATCGCGGGCTGCACGACCGGCTCGCTGATGCATTTCTTCCCGAACAAGCGGGCGATTCTCGAGGCGGCCCTCCAGCACGTCGCCACGCGGCTGGCGGAACGGTACGGCGCGGCGCGCGATGCAGCCGACCTGGTCGACGCCCTGGCGAGCGTGCTGCCGCTCGACGCAACACGGCAGCGCGAGTGGCGCGTGTGGGTGTCCTACTTCGGTATCGCCGGCTTCCAGACCCGGCTCCGGGAGGCACACCATGACTTCTACGAACAGAACCGCGCGTGGGTGCTGGACATCCTTGAGGACGCCGTAGAGCGCGGCGAACTCCGGCCCGACCTGCCGCTCCAGGACGTCGCGGACCAGATCGTCGGGCTGACCGACGGTATCGGCGTCCGGGCCACCATGGATCCCGACGCCTGGGGCGCCTCCCAGCAGCGGGCGCTGATGGCTTCGTTCGTCGGGTTGCTGCGTGCTTGAAAAGGGAACTCCCGCGCGGGCGATCCTGGGATCGCTCGCGTTCTTCCTGGTCGCTCCCGGCCTCGTGGCCGGTCTCGTTCCGTTCGCACTGGTCGGGTGGACGCTGCAGCCGCCCCTGCTCGGGTTGCCGGGCGAGCGGCTGGTGGGTGTCGCGGCGGTCGGGGTGGGTCTGGCCTGTCTGCTCGACTGCTTCGCCCGTTTCGCCCTGGAGGGGCGCGGCACGCCGGGACCGGTGGAGCAGACCGAAGTGCTGGTGGCGTCGGGCCTGTATCGGTTCGTGCGCAACCCCATGTATGTCTGCGTCGTGACCATCGTCCTGGGTCAAGCGCTGCTCCTGGGCCAGGCCTCGCTGTTGGCGTACGCGGGCGCGTTGCTGGCCGCGTTCCATCTGTTCGTACGCCTCTACGAGGAGCCGACGCTCGGGCGGAGGTTCGGAGGCTCCTACGAGACCTATTGCGCGCACGTGCGTCGATGGTGGCCACGTCCGACGCCGTGGCGCGAGTCCGAGTAAACGAGCAACCATGAATATTGAAAGAGTCAACCGTCACGCATGGAACAAGGCGACGGCGGAGCGATGTCCGTGGGTGCGACCCGTATCCAAGGAAACGATCGATCGTGCAAGGTCCGGAGATTTGGCGGTTACGCTCGCGGGTCCACGGGCCGTGCCGGATCGTTGGTTCGGGGAGATGGAGAATCGCCTGATCCTGTGTCTGGGATCCGGCGGCGGGCAGCAGGCGGCTGTGCTGGCGGCGGCGGGGGCGGAAGTCACCTCGCTGGACATATCGGACGAACAGGTGCGGCGTGATCAGGAAATGAGCGATGAGCACGCCTTGGGGATCCACTGTGTGCAAGGCACGATGACGGACCTGTCGCGTTTCGCCGAGAACTCGTTCGATGTGGTCTTCAACCCGGTTTCGATCATTTACATAGATGACCTGCAAAGTCTGTGGCGCGAGTGCCGACGTGTCTTGAAGCCAAAGGGCAGATTGATGGTAGGCACCGTCAATCCCCACAGTTTCCTGTTCGAAGACAACGAAGGTGTTGGAGACAAGGGGCTGGTTGCGACGTACTCGTTGCCGTTCGTCGAGGAAGAAACACTCTCAGCGGATGAAGTCACCCAGGCGATTGGGCGAAACATGATGTTCTGTCGCAGCCATACACTGGAGGACATCATCGGCGGACAAACGCGTGCCGGTTTCGCGATTACCGACTTCATTGAAAGTCGCAGAACCGACGCGCGTGCTCCAAGTATCAACAGGCTGTGCCCGACTTACTTCGCGACGTTGGCCGTCAAGGTCTGACAAGACATGCCGTGCCCGCGCAGCCGCCTGGTCCCCCTGTTGCTCTTCCTGGGCGCCAACGCCGGGGCCGCGCCTTGCAGCTTCACGCCGGCAACGCTTTCCGGCGAGCGCGCACCGGGTCTGATCGTCGGCGCCGAGGTCCTGCTGCCCGAAGGCAGCCGCGCGGGCCAGGGCGTACACATCCGCTTCAACGGCGGTCTGGGCCTCGTCGGGGAGTTCGACGCGGTGCGCGCGGCGCGTCCGGACGCCGCCGTGCTCGACTGCCGCGGCGCGGCGGTGCTGTCGCCGGGGTTCGTCAACGCCCATGAGCACCCCGCGTACAGCTACGCGTTCCCCGACGCCCATCTCAACCCGGGCTACGTCCACCGCGACGAATGGCGCCTCGGCACCGACGGCGCGCAGCCGCTACCGATTCCGGAGCCGATCGTCTACGCGCGCGATAACCCGCGCAGCGCCGCGATCCTCCTGGCCATGGAACTCCGCCACCTGCTCGGCGGCGCCACGACGATCGCCGGTCCCGGCGGCTTGCCCGGCGTGGTCCGCAACATCGACCGGCACGACCGGCCCGGCGACATCGAACTCTACGACTACGAGGCCGATGTCGAGGTCTTTCCCTTCTCCTTCCAGGCCGTGGAGGATCTGCGAGAGGAATGCGCCGGCGGGCCCGCGCACCAGTTCGGACATCGGGCCGCCGACGATCTGGCGTTCATGGCCTATGTGCCCCACGTCGGCGAGGGCCGGAAGGCGAGTTGCGCCGCTCGCGCCGAGGTGGCGCGCTACCTGCAGCGGGTACAGCGCCGCGACCGGCGCTACGCGCTCGTCCATGGCGTCGCGACCGACCGGGACGACTACGCGGTCATGCGCGAGTTCGACGTCACGCTGGTCTGGTCGCCGCGTTCCAACCTGGCCCTGTACGGCGAGACGGTCGACATCGCCGGCGCCCTCGACAGCGGCGTGCGGATCGCGCTGTCCACGGACTGGTCGCCGAGCGGGTCGTTCCACATGCGCGAGGAGGCGGGTTGCGCCAGGCGGGCCGCTTCCGCTGCCGGTGTCGCGCTGCCCGCCGATGCGCTGTGGCGGATGTCCACCGTCCATGGCGCCTATGCGCTGGGGCTGGAGGATCGTCTCGGCGCGATCAGGCCGGGCCTGCGGGCGGACCTCGTCCTGGTCGCGCATGCGGGCGGAGATCCCCATGACGCCGTGCTGACGGCGACGCACCGGGACGTCCTTGCGGCGTGGGTGGACGGCCGCGCCCTCCTGTTGTCGGAGACGCTGCCGGAGTCACTCGGCGCAGGGCGTTGCGTCGCGCTCCCCGGCATGGCGCCGCGCGCCTGCGGCGTGCTGTCAGCATTCGGTCTTTCGCCGGCGACGTTCATCGAACACGTGGCGAACACGGTGCCCGTCAACGACGCCGGTCGGCAGGCGCCTTGCGACGCGCCGACGGGCGGGCGCGCGCCGTCGACTTGACCGGGCCCGGATCGCACCTACTTCCTCGTAACCAGCGACAAGTGCTGCATCGCCCGGGTACCGCCTCGCTACACGATCACGTCCCCTGGATCTCGTGACGGGCCGCGGTCGCCAGGAACGCCGAACGGGTCATCCGGCGCTGCCTGGCCTCGTCGTCGATGGCCTCGAGCAGGCCGCGGTCGAGCGAGATATTGACCCTTCGCGACGATCCCCCCGGTCCAGGAGAAGCGGTATCAGCACGAAGTCGGCGCCCTGTCGCCAGTCCGCCAGGCCCGGATCGGCCTTGATGGCGTCGATCGAGCGCGGCTGTGGGATCGGCTCGCCGTCGGCGACCAGGCCTTCAACATGGAAGGCCAGAGCTTCGCTCCCCTGCCGGACCGCGTCGTCCACCGTACCGCCCACCGAGACGCAGCCCGGGAGGTCGGGGAAGCTCACGCCATACCCGGTGTCATCCCGGTGGATGAAGGAAACGTAGCGCATGGGTCTCGTCCTCCTTTACCCGCTCCAACCTGCCTGCCGGTAGATCCACTCCTTGGTTGTGTAGAAATATACACAAGGTCACTATCCGGTCCGACCCGGAAACGGCGACAGCACCATGAACGAACGGTCGACGACCACTTCCCAGGCATCGGCATCGCGCTCGTTGATCGAAGCCGTGTGCGACGCGCTCTGGTCTGTCCGCGAGCCCGAAAGAGCCGCCGGCCAGCAACGCTACATGAAGTCCGCCATGCCGTTCATGGGTGTCCGCATCCCGGTGATGCGCAAGACCGCCCGGACGGCCTTCGACGGTGACCCTCCCGCCAGTTTCGACGAGTGGCGCGCCGCGATCCTCGCCCTCTGGCACGAAGCGACGTACCGCGAGGAGCGATATGCCGCGATCGAACTCGCTGTCCACCGCCCCTGCGCGCGCTGGCTGACGATGGAGTCGGTACCACTGCTCGAGGAACTCGTCGTGGACGGCGCCTGGTGGGACTACGTTGACCGGATCGCGCCGGCGGGCCTCGGGCACGTTCTCGCAAAGGAGCCGGACTCCATGGGCGCCACGATGCGCGCATGGGCACGCGACGAGAACATCTGGCGTCGCCGCGCCGCGATCCTGTGCCAGCTCGGCAGGAAGCGGGACATGGACCTGGCGCTGCTGTACGACTGCATCGGGGCGAGCGCGGGCCATGGGGAGTTCTTCGTGCAGAAGGCGATGGGCTGGGCCCTGCGGGACTTCTCGCGGACGGACCCGGACGAGGTGCGGCGTTACGTCGCCGCCATGGGCCCGGCGCTTCCCAGGCTCACGCAACGCGAAGCGCTGAAGCACCTGGGGTAACCGAGGACCGGTCGGTTGCTCCGCCCGAACGCCGCGCATTAGCATCCTCCCGCAGGATGCAGGAGACCCTCCATGACCGAGTCCACCTCATACGTCCCACCCAAAGTCTGGAAATGGGAAGCCGAGAGCGGCGGCCGTTTCGCCAACATCAACCGGCCCATCGCCGGCCCCACCCACGAGAAGGAGTTGCCGGTCGGCGGGCATCCGCTGCAGCTCTACTCCCTCGGGACGCCGAACGGCGTGAAGGTGACGATCCTGCTGGAGGAACTGCTGGCGCTCGGCATCGAGGAGGCCGAGTACGACGCCTGGCTCATCAACATCGGCGAGGGGGACCAGTTCGGCAGCGGCTTCGTCGACATCAATCCGAACTCGAAGATTCCCGGCCTGCTCGACCGGAGCACGTCGCCCCCGACGCGCGTCTTCGAGTCCGCCGCGATTCTCATGTACCTGGCCGAGAAGTTCGACGCGTTCGTCCCGGCCGGCGGCGCCGAGCGGGCGGAGTGCCTGTCCTGGATCTTCTGGCAGATGGGGTCCGCGCCCTACCTCGGCGGTGGCTTCGGCCACTTCTACGCCTACGCGCCGGAGAAGTGGGAGTACCCCATCGACCGGTACGCCATGGAGGTCAAGCGCCAGCTAGACGTGCTCGACCGGAACCTGGCGTCGCGGCCGTTCCTCTGCGGAGAGGACTACAACATCGCGGACATGGCGACGTACCCGTGGTACGGCCAACTCGTGCTGAACGGGCTCTACGAGTCCAAGGAGTTCCTGCAAGTGGATTCGTACACGAACGTGGTCCGATGGGCGCAGGAGATCCACAACCGGCCCGCGGTGAAACGGGGCAGACGGGTCAATCGCCCCGGCGGCCGCGGCGTCCGGGAACGGCATGCCGCGAGCGACCTGGACGCGCCGGAGTCCTGACGATGAGCTACAGACATCCGTCGGGCGAGGCATTCGGCGGGCACATCGGTCGCACCGTCGGCGAGTCGGAGCCCTGGTGGCCGGACACGGGGATTCCCCGGGGCAAACCGAATGTCGTGCTGATCGTCCTGGACGACACCGGCTATTCGCACTTCGGCTGCTACGGCTCGAGCATCGCGACGCCCAACATCGACCGGCTGGCCGCGAACGGGCTCCGCTACACCAACTTCCACACCACCGCGCTCTGCTCGCCCACCCGGGCGTGCCTGCTCACCGGCCGCAACCACCACGCCGTCGGGATGCGCGGCATCTCCAACATGGACACCGGCTTCCCCAACATGCGCGGGTTCCTGCCGAAGACGGCCGCGACGCTTGCGGACGTGCTGCGCGAGGCCGGTTACGGCACCTACGCGGCGGGCAAGTGGCACCTGACGCCGATGTCGGAATGCACCGCCGCCGGTCCCTTCCACAACTGGCCGCTGCAGCGCGGTTTCGACCGGTTCTACGGCTTCATGCAGGGCGAGACGGACCAGTTCTATCCGGAGCTCACCCGGGACAACCACCATGTCGAGGCGCCGGCCCTGCCGGAGGACGGCTATCACGTCTCCGAGGACATCGTCGACCGCTCGATCGGTTTCCTGCGCGACCAGGTGTCGCTGGTGCCGGAACGGCCCTTCTTCCTGTACCTGGCCTTCGGCGCGACGCACTCGCCGCACCAGGCGCCGCAGGAGTACCTCGACAAGTACCGCGGCAGTTTCGACGCCGGGTGGGACGCCGTGCGGCAGGAATGGTTCGCGCGTCAGAAACGCCTGGGGGTGATCTCTGAGTCGACGGACCTCGCGCCGCTGAACCCGGGCGTCAGGCCGTGGGACGAGTTGAGCGAAAACGAACAACGGTTCGCGGCCCGGCTCACCGAGGCATTCGCCGCGCAGCTCGACCACACCGATGTCCAGATCGGGCGCCTCGTGCGCTTCCTCGAGGAAGTCGGCCACCTCGACGACACGTTGCTGATCGTCATGTCCGACAACGGCGCGAGCCAGGAGGGCGGCCCGACCGGCGTCTTCGACGAGATGCGCTGGTTCAACGGCATGGCCGAGAACGTCGACGAGGCCGTGAAGCGGCTCGACGACATCGGCGGCCCCGACAGCCATTCCAACGTGCCCTGGGGATGGTCCCAGGTCGGCAACACGCCGCTCAAGTGGTACAAGCAGAACACGCACGGCGGCGGAGTCCGCGACCCGCTGGTCTTTCACTGGCCCGGGGGGCTGACCGATACGGGTTCCATGCGGCGCGTCTTCTGCCACGCGATCGACATCATGCCGACCGTCCTCGAACTCACCGGAACCGAAGCGCCGGCCGAGTTCCGCGGCGTCGAGCAGATGCCGCTGCACGGCGCTTCGCTGGCGGGGAGCCTCGCGGCGCCGGACGCTTCCCCCGCGCGGTCCGTGCAGTACTTCGAGATGCTCGGACACCGGGGCATCTGGCATGACGGCTGGAAGGCGGTCACGCACCACGACCGGGGGACCGCCTTCGACGACGACCGCTGGGAGCTTTACCACCTCGAGGAGGACTTCTCCGAGACCAACGATCTCGCGGAGCAGCAGCCTGAGCGCCTCGCGCGGATGATCGACCTGTGGTGGGAGGAGGCCGAGAAGCACGGCGTCCTCCCCCTCGACGACCGGGCCGCCGCACAGGCGTTCCGCGCCGCGCGCCGGCCTGGGCTGCCCGCGTCAAGGGACGTGTTCGTCTACTACCCGCCGGTCTCCCACATCGTCGCGGACGCCTGTCCCTCGGCCGCGCGCGGCTGGACCACCGAGGTCACCCTCGAGCACCCCGCGTCGGGCGGAGACGGCGCCCTCGTCAATCGCGGCACGAAGAACTCCGGGTTCGCGCTCTACATCCGGGAAGGCCGGGTGCATTTCGACTACAACGGCTTTCACGACCACACCGTCGTCGCGGCGCCGTCCGTGTTGCGGGCGGGGGAACACGTGGTGTCGGTTGAAGTCGCGCGGCTGGCGGGACGGCGCGCGGCGGTGCGGCTAAACGTCGACGGGGAGTTGCAGGCCGAAGGCGAGATCCCGCTGCTGCTCGGCATGCTGTCGAGCACGGGCATGGATTTCGGGCGCTGCATGGCTCCCGTCAATCGTGACTATCACCCGCCGTTCGCCTACCCCGGAAAGATCCGGACAGTCCGGTTCGAGGTGGCGGCCCGGCGGACCGAGCAGGACAGGCGCGAGGAGGCGGAACGCGAGGCCCGGGCCGCCATGACAAGGCAGTAGACCGGCACGGAGGGATCCGCGGATCGAGAGAGACTCGATGCATACAGCGGCGCGCACGCTGATCGCCACGGCCGCCTTGGTCATGGGCGTGGGAGCGCATGCCGGGGAGCAGGCGCCCCTGAACGTCTACTTCGGCGATCTGCACCTGCACACGGTGTACTCCAACGACGCCTACGCGCTCGGTCTCACCGAGCGCACGCCGGACGGCTCCTACCGCTATGCGAAGGGCGAGCCGGCGGCCACGCGGAACGGGGGGACCGTTCGCATCGACACGCCCCTCGACTTCCTCGCCGTGACCGACCACGCCGAGTTCCTGGGCGCGCTGCACGCCATCGGCGCTCCCGACAGCGAGTACGCGGATACCCAGATCGGCCGGATCCTGCGGACCCCGGATCGCGGCGAGGAGACGGGAGGTTTCTTCTCCAGCTCGCGCGCGTTGGCGTACATGGCGTTCCTCCGCGCCACGCGCTCCGGGCAGATTCCCCCGGGCCTCGCCGTCCCCGAGCGGGAGCGCACCGTCTGGCGCAGCACCGTCGAGGACGCGGACGCGCACTACGAGCCCGGCACGTTCACGACGTTCGCGGCCTACGAGTGGAGCAGCATGCTGCAGCGCGCGCCCGACCGGCGGGGCCGCGGGAACATGCATCGCAACGTGATCTTCGAGGGCACGGACAATCTGCCCGACCCCTTCTCCGCGGTGGACTCGCGCCACCCCGAGGACCTCTGGGCGTATCTCGAGCGGCAGCGCATGCGCGGCGTGGACGTGCTGGCGATCCCCCACAATTCGAACATGAGCGACGGGCTGATGTTCCCGGACACCGATTCCTTCGGCGAGCCCGTGGACGACGACTACGCCGCGCGCCGGACGTGGAACGAACCGCTGGTGGAGGTGACCCAGCAGAAGGGCACGTCGGAGACGCATCCATTGCTCTCGCCCAACGACGAGTTCGCGGGCTTCGAGCTCTTCACCGAACTCATGACCACCAATACCCAGGGGCAGGTGCCGGGCAGCTACGTGCGCGAGGCGTACCGGAACGGGATCGCGCGCGAGGCCAGCGACGGCTTCAACCCCTTCCAGTTCGGGCTCGTAGGCGCCACGGACTTCCACAATGCCATCACGTCCGTCGGCGAGGACCCGACGCGCGTGAATCCCCTGCCCCCAGAGACGCGCAAGGACCCGCGCCTGTGGGGCGGGCTGCCGCGCCAGGCCTTCAGCACCGCCGGGCTTACCGCCGTGTGGGCGCAGGAGAACACGCGCGAGGCGCTCTTCGCGGCGTTCCGCCGGCGGGAGACTTATGCCACGACCGGTCCGCGCCTGCGGGTGCAGTTCTTCGGCGGCTTCTCATATGCCGCCGAACTCCAGGACGACCCCGACTGGGCATCGCAGGCCCGGGCGGGCGGTGTACCCATGGGCGGGACGCTGGAGGGCGGCCTGC
>VXNE01000676.1 GCA_009840715.1 Gammaproteobacteria bacterium | reverse complement strand
GTCAACAACCTGCTGTCCATGGCGCAGCAGTGGTACATCACCTACCGCATCGAACAGGCCGACGCGGGCGCCGCCAAGGCCTGACGCGGCCAGGCCTGACGCGGCCCGGCCTAGCGCCCGGCTTGACTCGGCTGGGCGAACGCGTCGGCACGCCGTCAGCAACACCATGACCCGGAGTGGAAGCGGCGACACCATCGCGGCGGTCGCGACGGCGCCTGGCCGCGGCGGCGTTGGCATTGTCCGGATCTCGGGTCCCGCGTCAGCCGACATCGCGCAACAGGTCGTAGGGAAAAAGCTCACACCGCGGCAGGCAGAGTTCGTCGACTTCCGGAATGCCGGCGACGAAACCCTGGACCGGGGCCTCGCGCTCTACTTCGAGGGCCCACATTCCTTCACCGGCGAGGACATCCTGGAACTGCAGGGCCACGGCGGACCGGGCGTGCTCGATCTCGTGCTGTCGCGCGTCCTCGAGCTGGGCGCCCGGCGAGCGAACCCCGGCGAGTTCTCCGAGCGTGCCTTCGTGAACGGCCGCATCGACCTCGTGCAGGCGGAAGCCATCCTCGACCTCGTCAACAGCGCGACCCGCCAGGCGGCGCTGGGTGCGGTGCGGTCGCTGAGCGGCGCGTTCTCCGAGCAGGTGCACGCCCTCGACCGGCAGGTGCTGGCCCTGCGCGTCTACTGCGAGGCGGCCATCGATTTCGCCGACGAGGAGATCGACTTCCTGGCGGAATCGGACATCGGCGACCGGCTCGAGGCCATCCGCGACGGGCTGGCGGCGCTACGCTCGGACGCCGCCCAGGGCGCACTGCTCAACGACGGCGCGAGCGTCGTCTTCGTCGGGGCCCCCAATGTTGGAAAGTCCAGCATATTCAACAGGTTGTCAGGCGACGAACGGGCGATCGTCACCGCGATCCCCGGCACGACCCGGGACACCCTCACCGCGGATTTCGACCTGGACGGACTGCCCGTGCGGGTCATCGACACCGCGGGGCTCCGCGACACGGAGGATCCGGTCGAGGCCGAGGGTGTCGACCGGACGCGCCGCGCGATGGCGCAGGCGGACATCGTCGTCGAGGTAGTGGAAGACCTCTGCGCGGACGACGCGGCGCCGGAACGGACCGACTCGACGCTCCTCGTCCGGAACAAGACGGACCTGAGCGGCTGCGAGCCGGGCCGTGTCGACGCGGGCATCGTGCGCGTGTGCGCGCTGACGGGGGACGGTTTCGAAGACCTGGTCGCGGAGCTGAAGCGCCTGGCCGGCTTTCGAAGCGGCGAAGGCGCCTTCACGGCGCGGCAACGGCATCTCGACGCCCTCGACGCGGCCGGCAAAGCGCTCGACGCCGCGGTGAGCCGCCTGGACGAGGGCGAGGGCGAACTCCTCGCGGAGGAACTGCGCACCGCGCACGAGCACCTGGGGACGATCGTGGGGGAGACATCGACCGACGATCTCCTTGGCGAAATCTTTGCCAGTTTCTGCATCGGCAAATAAGCTACGCACCCCAAACCGGGCGGCCCCTGAGGCCACGGCAATGACGCGCTCCGAGAACATCCACGACGTCGTCGTGATCGGCGGCGGCCACGCAGGCACCGAAGCGGCGCTCGCGGCCGCCCGCATGGGCGCGTCTACCCTGCTCCTGACGCAGAACATCGAGACCCTCGGGCAGATGTCCTGCAACCCCGCCGTCGGCGGCATCGGCAAGAGCCACCTGGTCCGCGAGATCGACGCCCTGGGCGGAGCGATGGGCCTGGCCGCGGACGCCGCCGGCATCCAGTTCCGCACGCTGAACGCGAGCAAGGGCCCCGCTGTGCGCGCGACACGGGCTCAGGCGGACCGCGTCCTCTACCGCGGCGCGATCCGCGGCATGCTCGAACGCGCGCCGAACCTGGCGATCTTCCAGCAGTCGGTGGTGGACATCGAGATCGAGGACGGCCGGGCCGTCGGCGTGCACACGGACATGGGCCTCTTCTTCCCGGCCCGTAGCGTCGTCCTGACCACCGGCACGTTCCTCGGCGGGCGGATCCACGTCGGCCTCGAGAACAAGCCTGGCGGACGGGCGGGCGACGCGCCGTCCAACGCCCTGGCGGAACGCCTGCGGGCGATGCCGTTCCCGGTCGACCGGCTGAAGACCGGCACACCGCCGCGCATCGCCGGAGACACCGTGGATTTCGAGCGGCTCGAAGTGCAGCACGGCGACGAACCGCGCCCGGTGATGTCGTTCCTCTCGAACGCGGACGACCACCCGCGCCAGCTCCCCTGCCACGTCGCGGCCACCAACGAGAACACCCACCGGATCATCCGCACGGGCCTCGACCGCTCCCCGATGTACACCGGCGTGATCGAGGGCGTCGGGCCGCGCTACTGCCCGTCCATCGAGGACAAGGTGGTGCGCTTCGCGGACCGGACCGAGCACCGCATCTTCGTCGAGCCCGAAGGCCTCGACACGAACGAGCTCTACCCGAATGGCATCTCCACCAGCCTGCCCTTCGACGTGCAGGTCGCCTTGGTGCGCAGCATCGAAGGGTTCGAGCGCGCGCACATCACACGGCCCGGCTACGCCATCGAGTACGACTTCTTCGACCCGCGGGGCCTGCACCATTCGCTCGAGACCCGCACGGTCGCGCATCTCTTCTTCGCCGGGCAGATCAACGGCACCACCGGTTACGAGGAAGCCGCCGCGCAGGGACTGCTCGCCGGGATCAACGCGTCGCGCCAGGTTGCCGGCCAGGAACCCTGGGTGCCCGGACGCCACGAGGCCTACATCGGCGTCCTCGTGGACGATCTCGTGAACCTGGGCACGAACGAGCCCTACCGCATGTTCACCAGCCGCGCGGAGTACCGCCTGCGCCTGCGGCAGGACAACGCCGACCTCCGGCTGACGCCCGTCGGCCGCGACATGGGCCTGGTGGACGACCGCCGCTGGCGGACGTTCGAGGCGCGGCGCGAGTCGATCCGAGCGGCGACCGCGTTCCTCGAAACGCAACGGGTCGCACCGGGCAGCGACACCGCGGCGGCTCTCGCGACGCGCTGCGGCGAGTCCGTCTCGAAGGAGTCGACCCTGCTCGAGTTCCTGAAACGCCCGCGCGTCCGGGCTTGCGACATCGCGGCCGTAGTGCCGGGCCTCGGGGCCTTCCCCGCGGACGCTATCGAACAGGTCGAGATCCAGGCCAAGTACGACGGCTACATCCGTCGCCAGGACGAGGAGATCGCGAAGGCGAAGGCGCGCGAAGAGGTCACGCTCCCGGCCGACCTGGACTACGACGGCATCTCCGGGCTCTCGAACGAACTCAAGGGCAAGCTCGCCGCGGCCCGGCCGGCGACGCTCGAGCGCGCGGCACGCATTCCGGGGGTCACCCCGGCGGCGCTCTCGCTGCTCAGGATCGTGGCCCGGCGCCACGTCGAAAGCACCCGGACGGAGGTCCTGGAACGATCCGCGTGAAGGTCGACGCCGACGCACGCGCACGCCTCGACGCGTTCGGCGACCTCCTGCGCCGCTGGAACCGGGTCTACAACCTCGTCAGCCGGCACGACATCCGGCACCTGGAGGCGAAACACATCCAGGACAGCCTGACGCTCGTATCCCGCGTGCGCGGGCCGCGCATCGCCGATGCGGGGTCCGGCGCGGGCTTTCCGGGGATCCCGCTCGCGATCGTGGACGGTTCCTGGTCGGTCACCCTCATCGACCGCAGCGCCACCAAGGCCCGCTTCCTGCGTCAGGCGCTGATCGAACTCGGCCTCGAGAACGCCACGGTCGTCGAGGAGGATGTCCGCCGGTACCAACCGGAGACGCCCTTCGACACCGTCACCGCCCGCGCGTTCGCGAAGCCCCCCGCCGCGTGGGAAGCCGTCCGGCACCTGCTGCACCCCGACGGCGTCGCGTTGCTGCAGACCGGCGATGCGCTGTCCGGTGCATCCCTGCCCGGAGGCCGCGCAGGTCCGAGCGAACGTGTCGCGAAGGAACGTTACGTGACCGCGGTCACACCGGAGGACCCGCAGCCATGACCCGGCGCGTGGCCATCGCGAACCAGAAAGGCGGCGTCGGCAAGACCACCACGAGCGTGAACCTCGCGGCCTCGCTCACGCTCCATGGCGCCAACACGCTGCTCGTCGATCTCGACCCCCAGGGCAACGCCACGATGGGCTGCGGCGTCGACAAGCACGCCCTGCCGCTGAGCATGTACGACTGGCTGGTCGGCGACGCGCCGCTCGCGGAGGTCGTGGTGACGGGCGCGTCCGGCATGGAACTCGCGCCATCGAACCTGGACCTCACCGCGGCCGAAATCGAACTTCTCGGCAGCGCGGACCGCAACGCCCGCCTGCGGGCCAGGCTCGACCGGGACGCCGAGCGCTTCGACTACGTCATCATGGACTGCCCGCCATCCTTGAGCGTGCTGACGCTGAACGCCCTGATGGCGGCCGACGGCGTGCTGATCCCGCTGCAGTGCGAGTACTACGCCCTCGAGGGGCTGACCGCGCTCCTCGACACCATCGCCGGCGTGCGCTCCCGGGGCAACCCGGGGCTCTCCATAGAGGGCATCGTGCGAACCATGTATGATCCGCGCACCGGCCTCACCCGCGACGTTTCGCGGCAGTTGATGAAGCACTTCGGCGATCGGGTCTTCCGTACCGTCATTCCCCGCAACGTCCGGCTCGCCGAGGCGCCGAGCCACGGCCTCCCCGCCATCCTCTACGACCGGCACTGCGCCGGCGCCACCTGCTACATGGCCCTCGCACGCGAGTTGATGGAGCGCGCAACGGTGCAGCGTCCTTGAGCGAGGCGGTCCGCCGACGGGGACTCGGGCGCGGGCTGGAGGCGTTGCTGGGCGACGCGCCGGTCACGCACCAAACGGCTGCCCCGGACGGCGACGGCGCCTCGACCGCCGGCATCGACGAGATCTGGCGCAGCCCGTTTCAACCGCGTCGGCGCATAGACGACGAGGGGATCGAGGATCTGGCAGCGTCCATCCGTTCCCAGGGACTCCTGCAACCCGTCGTCGTCCGACACCGCGCGGCGGGCGGTTTCGAGCTGATCGCCGGCGAGCGACGCTGGCGTGCCGCCCAGCGCGCGGGCCTCGAGCGCGTTCCCGTGGTCGTGCGCGACGTGGACGATCGTGGCGCGCTCGCCATGGCGCTGATCGAGAACGTGCAGCGCGAGGACCTGAACCCGATCGAGGAGGCGCAGGGCCTCGAGCGCCTGCGCCAGGAGTTCGAACTGACCCAGGAGCAGGTCGCCGAAGCGGTCGGCAAGTCCCGCCCCGCGGTGGCCAACCTGCTGCGCCTGCTGAACCTGCCCGAAGCGGTCTGCGAACTGCTGGCGCAAGGCGACCTCGAGATGGGCCACGCCCGGGCGCTCCTGGCGTTGCCGGTCGAGGACCAGGAACCGATGGCCCGCGTCGTGGTGAAGGGCCAGCTATCTGTGCGGCAGACGGAAGCGCTGGTCCGGCGGGCAGCGAAGAAGCCGGAGCCGAGGCCGACCGCCGTTGATCCCGACATCCGCCGACTCGAGATCCGCCTCTCGGAGAGGCTGGGAGCGGGCGTCTCGATCAACCACACCAGGAAGGGCGGCGGGAAGGTCGTGATCGCCTACGCGAGCCTGGACGAGCTGGACGGGATTCTGAGCCGGCTGGGCTGACGCCGGCCCGGTTACCGCCCCTTGTAAACCGGCGCCCGCTTCTCCATGAAGGCCTTCGGGCCCTCGACGGCGTCCTCAGTCTGGAAGACGGGTCCGGAGTAGGTGGCCTCCATCCGCAGGGCCTCGTCCTCCGGGTGTCCCCAGACCGCCCGAGCCGACTTGCGAATGGCCTGCACTGCGACGGGCCCGCCCCCAAGGACTCCGTGGTGGAGGAAGCTCGACCTGAACGACGTATTGGTGACTCTGGCCATTCCTGCCGTGGCAGGGGCGGTCTGGTGGGCCGCGACCGTGCAGGCCCAGCTCCGGTCGATCGAGGGTGGTGTTACCGAAATCAGGAGCGAGGTCCAAAAGCTGAACGCATGGCATATCCGTCACCTTGAACAGGGCCACGCGTCCAAACCGCCGGAGGCGTCAGACACGGTGACGGGAGAGGACTAGGTAGCCGCCCACAACCCCCCGGCCCCTACAAAACCCCACCCCGCCTCCGTATAATGCGCGCGCCTCGCGCACCCTCCCCTTCGCGTACGAGCGTGGCCGTGCCGGAGCCTTACCGAATCGTGGGCTTGCAGGTCATCGTGGTCGCGGCGGTCGCGCTGCCGATGTGGCTTGTGGGAACGGCGCAGGCGAGGTCGGCGGTGCTCGGGGGACTCACGGTCGTATTGCCCAACGCGTACTTCGCGTTGGGGACCGTGCGGCGGGCGATTCCGGACGGAGACGCCGAGCGGCTGACCGAGGCGCGCAGGCTCCTCGGGCGCGGCATCGGGAAGTGGGCGTTGACGGCGCTCCTCCTGGTCGCGGTCTTCCGGTTCGTTCCGGTCGAGCCCCTCGGGTTCTTCGGCGCCCTGACGGCCGCGCTGCTGGCGCAGGCGGTAGCCCCGCTGATAACGGCGCGAATGTAGGGGACGCCCTTGTGGCGTCCCGGGAAAGCGAACAGAGACAGGCGAATGGCCGAAACCTCAGCCGAATACATCCAGCACCACCTGACCAACCTCACCTACGGTCAGTGCTCGGACGGCGCGTGGCAGTTCGCCCCCTGCGCGGACGGCGCGTCGATGGGCTTCCTGTCGATCAACGTCGACTCCATGGGCTGGTCGATCGGCCTCGGCATCGTCTTCTGCGTCATCTTCCGCATCGCCGCGAGGCGCGCGACGGCTGGCGTACCGGGCGCCCTCCAGAACGCCGTGGAGATGCTCGTCGAGTTCATCGACGACACCTGCAGATCCATCTTCACCCACAGCAACGCCGTCATCGCGCCCATGGCGCTCACGATCTTCGTCTGGGTCTTCCTGATGAACCTGATGGACCTGGTCCCGGTGGACTGGATCCCGGAACTCGCGTACGCCCTCGGCGTGCCCTACATGAAGATCGTCCCGACCACGGACCCGAACGTCACCATGGGCATGGCGCTCGCCGTCTTCGCCCTCATCCTCTTCTACAGCATCCGGCAGAAGGGCGCCGGCGGCTTCCTCGGCGAACTCGCCTTCCACCCCTTCCCCAAGGTGCTCGCCCCGGTCAACTTCATCCTGGAATCGGTCACGCTGCTCGCAAAGCCCCTGTCGCTGGGCCTCCGGCTCTTCGGCAACCTCTACGCGGGCGAGATGATCTTCATCCTGATCGCCCTGATGTACGCGGGCTGGGCCATCGGAATCTTCGGCGGAATACTGCAATGGGCCTGGGCGGTATTCCATGTGCTGATCATCACTCTCCAGGCCTTCATCTTCGCCGTGCTCACCGTGGTCTACCTGGCCCAGGCGTACGACGTGGAAGAAGAGCACTGACAGCGTAAGACGCAAGAAAAGAGGAGCGAACCGTGGAACTAGCAGTTCTCTTGTATGTGGCCGGCGGCCTGATGATGGGCCTCGGCGCCGTCGGCGCCGCCGTGGGCGTGGGCGTCCTCGGGGGCAAGTTCCTGGAAGGCGTCGCGCGCCAGCCGGAACTGTTGCCGATGCTCCGCACGCAGCTCTTCATCGTGCTGGGCCTGGTCGACGCCGTGCCCATGATCGCGGTCGGCATCGGCCTGTACGTCATCTTCGCCGTCGGCGGCTGACCGGCACACCTCCACCTGCTCCCCCAAGGGGAAGGAAGGTAGTCGATGGACATCAACATGACGCTCCTGGGCCAGACGGTCACGTTCATCGTGTTCGTGTGGTTCTGCTACAAGTTCATCTGGCCGTTCCTGATCGAAGCGATGCGGGAACGCCAGAAGACCATCGCCGAGGGCCTTGCCGCCGGCGAGGAGGCGGAACGCAGCCGCGAGAGCGCCCGTGAAGAGGTCGCTGATCGCCTGAAGGACGCGCAGGCCGAAGCCCAGCGCATCGTCGACCAGGCGCGCAGCCAGGCGGCGCAGATGGTCGAGCAGGCCCGCCAGGACGCCCGGGACGAAGGCGACCGCCTGAAGGAAGCGGCCAACGCCGAGATCGAGCAGGAGTTCAACCGCGCGCGGGAAACACTGCGCGGTGAAGTCGCGGCACTCGCCGTCCAGGGCGCCCAGCGCATCCTCGAGGCGGACATCGACCGCGACCGCCACGGCGAACTCCTGAACCGGTTGGCGGCGGAGCTCTAGGCAACCTCCCATGGCCGAACTCGCCACCCTCGCCCGACCCTACGCCAACGCGGTGTTCGACATCGCGAGCGAACGGGAAGCGCTCGACAGATGGTCGCGCATGCTTACCGTCGCCGCGGCAGCCGTCGCGGAACCGACGGTGCAGGCCATGATCGAGTCCCCGGCCGTCACCGACGCGCAGAAGGCCCACGGCCTGATCGACGTGGTCCGCGACGAACTAGACGACGCCGGCCGCCGCTTCCTGCACACCCTGGCGGCCAACAAGCGCCTCACCCTCCTGCCCGAGATCGGCACGCAGTTCGAAGCCCTGAAGGCGGAGGCGGAGCGCGTGCTCGACGTCGAGATCGCGAGCGCCGTACCGCTCAGCAACGACGAACTCGACCGCTTCACGGACGCGCTCAAGAGCCGCTACGAGCGCGACATCCAGCTCTCCACCGTGGTGGACGGGGACCTCATCGGCGGCGCCGTCGTGCGCGCCGGCGACACCGTGGTCGACGGGTCCGTACGCGGCAAGCTCGACAAGCTCGCGGAGTCCCTCACCCGGACGTAGCCGCGAGCCGAACCGAATCGAGGAAAGACGAATGCAGCAACTCAACCCCTCCGAAATCAGCGACCTCATCAAGGACCGCATCGAGAGCCTCGACATCGCGTCGCAGCCCCGGAACGAGGGCTCCATCGTCAGCGTCTCGGACGGCATCATCCGCGTCCACGGCCTGGCCGCCGCGCGCTACGGCGAGATGATCGAGTTCCCGGGCGGTGTCTACGGCATGGCGCTCAACCTCGAGCGCGACTCCGTCGGCGTCGTGGTCCTCGGCGACTACGAGGACCTCTCCGAAGGCATGACGGCCCGCTGCACCGAGCGGATCCTCGAAGTCCCCGTCGGCCCCGGTCTCCTGGGCCGCGTGGTCGACTCCCTCGGCAACCCCCTCGACGGCAAGGGCCCCATCGACGCCGTGCGCACCGAGCCCATCGAGAAGGTCGCCCCCGGCGTCATCGCCCGCCAGGGAGTCAGCCAGCCCGTGCAGATGGGCATGAAGTGCATCGACGCCATGGTCCCCATCGGCCGCGGCCAGCGCGAGCTCATTATTGGCGACCGCCAGATCGGCAAGACCGCCATCGCCGTCGACGCCGTCATCAACCAGAAAGACAGCGGCATCAAGTGCGTCTACGTGGCCATCGGCCAGAAGATGTCCACCATCGCCAACATCGTGCGCACCTTCGAGGAGAGCGGCGCGATGGACCACACCATCGTCGTCGCTGCGAGCGCCTCCACCCCGGCGCCCATGCAGTACATCTCCGCGTACTCCGGCTGCACGATGGGCGAGTACTTCCGCGACACCGGCCAGGACGCGCTCGTCATCTACGACGACCTCACCAAGCAGGCCTGGGCGTACCGCCAGATCTCGCTCCTGCTGCGCCGCCCGCCGGGCCGCGAAGCCTACCCGGGCGACGTCTTCTACCTGCACTCGCGCCTGCTCGAGCGCGCCGCGCGCGTGAACGCCGAGTACGTGGAACAGGTCACCAACGGCGAAGTGAAGGGCCAGACCGGCTCCCTCACGGCGCTCCCGATCATCGAGACCCAGGCCGGCGACGTCTCCGCCTTCGTGCCCACCAACGTGATCTCCATCACCGACGGGCAGATCTTCCTCGAGACCGACCGCTTCAACTCCGGCATCCGCCCGGCCATGAGCCCGGGCATCTCGGTCTCCCGGGTGGGCGGCTCCGCGCAGGTGCCGTTCATGAAGAAGATCTCCGGCGGCGTGAAGATGGCCCTCGCCCAGTTCCGCGAGCTTGCGGCCTTCTCGCAGTTCGCCTCGGACCTCGACGAAGCCACGCGCCGCCAGCTCGAGCACGGCGCGCGCGTCGAGGAGCTGATGAAGCAGCCCCAGTACGCGCCGATGACCGTCGCCGAGATGGGCGTCTCGCTCTACGCGGCGAACGAGGGGTATCTCGAGGACGTCCCGGTGGAGCGCGTACTCGACTTCGAGCGCGACCTGCTCGCCTACATGAACTCCGAGCACGGCGACTGGATGGCGCAGATCACCGAGACCGGCGCCTACGACGACGACATCGAGGCGTTCATGAAGAACGCCATCGACCAGTTCAAGTCCACGCACAGCTACTCGTAAAGAGTCGTAGAGGGACGTAGCGAGACACCGCCATGGCCGTCGGCAGGGAAATCCTCAAGAAGATCGGCAGCGTCGAGAACACGCAGAAGATCACGAGCGCCATGCAGCTCGTCGCCGCGAGCAAGATGCGCCGCACCCAGGAGCGCATGGCCGAAGGGCGCCCCTACACGCAGCACATCCGCCAGGTGATCGGCCATCTCGCGAACTCGAACCCCGAGTACAAGCACGTCTACATGACGGAGCGCGAGGTCAAGCGCCTCGGCTACATCGTGGTCTCCACCGACAAGGGCCTCTGCGGGGGACTCAACTCCAACCTGTTCCGGGAACTCGTGCGGAGCATGGCGGAGTGGAACGCCAAGGACGTCGAGATCGACCTCATGCTGGTCGGCAACAAGGCCGCGGCCTTCTTCCGCGCCTTCGGCGGCAACGTCATCGCCGCGATCAACGAGGTCGGCGAGCAGCCCGTGCTCGAGGACCTGATCGGCGGCGTGAAGGTCGTCCTCGACGCCTACGAGGAAGGCCGCATCGACCGGCTCGACATCATCTCGAACGACTTCGTCAACACCATGACCCAGCGCCCCACCGTCCGGCAGCTCCTGCCGCTCGACGCGAGCGACGACTCCGGCATGCAGCACCGCTGGGACTATCTCTACGAGCCGGACGCGAAGGACCTCATCGACGGGCTCGTGACGCGCTTCATCGAGGCGCAGGTCTACCACGCCGTCATCGAGAACACCGCCTGCGAGCAGGCGGCCAAGATGATCGCCATGAAGAGCGCGACGGAGAACGCGGAAGAACTGATCGGCGAGCTGACGCTGCTCTACAACAACGCCCGCCAGGCGTCGATCACGCAGGAAATCGCCGAGATCGTCGGCGGCGCGGTCGCGGGGGGGGGCCGCCGGGACAGACGCACCAAGGCGCGCACGGAAAGCAGACGGAAATCAGGAAATAAAGAAAGGGACGATTTT
>VXNE01000616.1:8806-11293 GCA_009840715.1 Gammaproteobacteria bacterium | reverse complement strand
CGGTCCTGGACGGCGAACACGTAGCCGTGACTCGCGTAGTAGTAGGCCTGGTTCGCTCCGGAGATGGGCGCGTCCGGGTCGGCATTGCGCTTGCTGGCCTTGTCGTACGGCGTCCGTTCGAGAATGACGGGCAGCTCACCCTCGACCCCGACGGGGAAGTAGAGGTCGGTGGAGAGCCGCACGCCATCGCGCATCGGCACGAAGTGGCTGCGCTCGACCCTGACTTCGTAGGGGCCTTTCTCGAACGGGACGGTCTCCGGCGCAGGGGCCGGGCTCTCCGGGGGCGGTGTCTCCAACTCCTGATCTTGGGAACAGGCAAGAGTCGTCAGGACGACTGTGCCCAGCAAGACGTGCCGAATGAAGTACCGCTTCAATGGTGTTGTCCTAGAAATCGTAACCTACCTCCACCCCGATCTGCCGCGGATAGTCCTGGGTAAACGTGACGAGACCCATGGCCGGCGTCTGGGAATAGATGGCGTCCGACTCGTCAAGCAGGTTCTTGCCGAAGAGGTAGACACCGAAGTTGCCGACGCTGGCGCCTATCCGCGCGCGCAGCAGGTCGCGGTCATCCCCCTCGGCATCGGTGCCGAACTGGCCGAGTTGACTGCCGATCCGGCTGTAGCTCAGCGACGCGTGCCCCATCCAGTTGCCGGTGAGGCTCCAGGAGTAACTCGCGGTCGCCGACAAGGTCATGTCCGGAACGAACGGCAGCTCATCGCCTTCGTCGGCGACCACCGTCGCGTCAAGCGTGGGGTCCAGGTCGACGAATTCGCTCTGGTTGAAGTTCGCCGTGACCTGAAGCGTCAGGCCTTCGATGGAAGCGGGCGCATAGAGAAGACCGACATCCAGGCCGATGACCTCGGCGTCGCCGAACTGGTAGGACTGGAACAGTCCCAGGAACGGCGCGGCCTGGTGAACGTCCTGCCAGTCCATGTAGTAGCCGGCGAGATCGATCAGCACTTGCCCGTCCGCGAGCGTCCACTTCGCGCCCAGTTCGTAACTCCAGAGGGTGTCGGAGTCCACGGCGTCCGAGCAGGGCAGGCCTCCGAGCCCCCGGTGCAGGCCGCTGCAATAGAACGGTGTGTTGAATATCCCGCTACGGAACCCTTTCGCGATGTTGATGTACAGATTGGTGTCCTCGCGAGGCAGCCACTGCAGGTTGAACCTCGGGTTCCAGGAGTCGAACGTGTCGTCCAGCGAGCTGTCTATGCCCCCACCGATGGTTGTCGAGTCTCTGTCGTCCGTAAAGTAGCGCAGCCCAACCAGGGGTATGAGGGTGCCGTCCATCAGGGAATACGAGATTTCCCCGAAAACGGAAACGGACTCCGAGCCGTATGCGGCTTGCGTGGGAGGCAGTAGCGAAGGCAGGTTTGTTGCGGTGTCAGCTTCCGACTCGCTGTCCGAGTAGAAGAAACCCAGCACCCACTGCAGGGGTCCATCGCCTTGTGACACCAGGCGTGTCTCCGAGTTCAACGCCTCTGAGTCGGTTGCATACGCCACGCTCAGCAGGCCGCCCGGCGCAAACGGGAAGGGAAGGACCTGCTCGGATTCGTTGTCGAACTCCACCCGAGCCACGTTGGCCGTGAGCGTGGCGAAGCCGAGATCCCATTCGAGCGTGCCCGAGTAGAGGTCGAAGAAGTTGTTGTTGTAGTCGCCCGGGAGACTGGTGCCAACGGGTGGGTCCAGCGAAATGAGCAGCGTGCCGCCGTCCGACTCCGCCTCGTTGGTGAGGGCCATCAGTTCGATCGACACCGAGTCCGCCGGCCGCCACAACATCTCGCCGCGTACCGTCGTGATCTGGAACTCGTTGATGTCCTCGTTACCGAACGCGTCCTCCTGGTAGCCGCCGGTCACTTCCTGGCTTGCCGCCACGCGTACCCCCAGGCGGTCTTCGACCAGCGGCAGGCTGACCACGCCGTCGAAGTAGTTGCCGTTGTCGCCGCCGGCGGTATCCGTGTAGGCGGCGCGGAAGGCGCCTTCAAAGTCGACGAGATCGGGCTTCCTGGTGATGTAGCGTACGGTGCCGCCCATGGACCCGTTGCCGTACAGGGTGCTTTGCGGTCCCCTCAGCACCTCGACACGCTCTATGTCGAACGTGCGCGCCACGGGAGCGAAGTTGATCTGGTAGCCGATGAAGGCGGCATCGTTCACGTAGTAGCCGACGGTGGAATCGCCCAGGGACTGGGCTATCCCGCGGATCTGGAAGCGACGTAAGCCGGGCGTGTTGGAGAGCTCCTCCGAGGCCCCCGGTACGAGCGTCATGACCTCGTTGAGGTCGCGGACGCTGATGTCGTCCAGCAACTCCCCGGCGAGGGCCTGCACGGCCACCGGAGTCTCCTGCAGTCGCTGCTCCCGCTTCTGCGCGGTGACGACGATTTCCTCGATGGACGGTTCTTCTGCGAGGGCCTGGCCGGCGAAGCCGGCCGAGAGGGCCGCGGGCACGCCCTCCGGCCGAATGGGTGGAGGTCTTCCGGGCCGCGGATGGGT
>VXNE01000616.1:0-8796 GCA_009840715.1 Gammaproteobacteria bacterium | reverse complement strand
GCCCGGGCGGCCAACCCCGCCCGAGAGGGCAGCGGCTAGCGCTGCGGCCGCAATGGTGGCAGTCTTCCGGGACGCGGATTCGTTGCGGGACATCTCCATCGTCGCCTCCCCTGGGGTGCGCGAGTTTCGCGATTGCGCCCCGTTTCCGGGGTCTTCGGCCAGAAAGTGGCGCCTGACCGTAAACGACGCAAAGGGGGAGCCATCTCCGCAGCATGGTACGCCGAGTGCCCTCGACGCGAACCCGTTTTCCGGTGCAGGGCTTTCGCCATGAAGCGTGATGGAAACGGCGCGACTGCTTGCTTCGGGCGAGACTCCCGCCGCATTCGTCGTCGGCGTCGGTTACCCGGTCGACCACGGTTTCGCCGGTGCGCCGAGCAAGCGCTACCGCGACCTGTCGCCGACAGGAGGCGGAGCACTTGAAGAGACGACACCGGCCCCTGCCATGCACGCCCGATGGCGCTGAAGCCGCGCTCAGTCTCCCGCTGTCACCCGGCAGCCGCCACGTCCACCACGGCCGCCGTACATCGCGGCGCCGAGATGGGCTCGCGGTGTTCGCGCAGGCTCTCGATGTGAAAGGCGATGGCCGCGCCCATCTCCCTGACGGCCTCCTCCCGGGTCGCCCCGGTGGCGACGCAACCGGGAAGGTCCGGCGCGAAGGCGGAGAAGTCTCGCGGTGTTTGCTCGATTACGATGGTGTATTCCATCACTCCCTCAATCGCTCAGTCCGGCTTGTTTCACAAGCCCCAGGTGAGCACGGTGGGCACTCCCGCCCGACGGAGCCTCCGCGTAGCTACTCCCGGGGGGAAGGCGTTGCCGGCGCCGGAATCGAACTGATCACCGGCGCGACCGGCAGCGCATCGAGGTTCACGACCGCGCCGTCCTTGATGACCATCTCGACCTCCCGGTAGTGGGCCGCGCTCCGCAACGGGTCCTTGCCGAGCACCACGATGTCCGCGGTCTTGCCGGGCTCGAGCGTTCCCAACCGGTCGTCCACCCGATAGGCCGCGGCGACATGGCTGGTGGCGGACCGCAGGATCTCCTGCGGAGCCATGCCCAGTTCCTCGAGCCCGGCGAGCGCGTTGAAGTGCCCTTCGCCGAGCTTCGTTCGGGGATCCGCATTCGGGCCCTCGGATTCGGCGGCGACCACGGGGTTTTCGACGCCCGCGTCCGTCGAGAGCAGCATGGTCACGCCGTTCTCGATCATCGCCTTCTGGTTCTCGCGGCCGATCTTCATGTACGGGGCCAGGATCGCTCCGGGAACGCGCGGGTGAATCTGCGCGTACTCGTCGATGCGCCGCTGCGTGATCGGCAGGACGGATACCGGGATGCCCCGGTCAACGAGCTTCTTGAGCGTCTCGTCCGGTATCGGCACTTGCGGGCCGGAGATGTCGCCGTGGGTGACGATGTCGATCCCGGCGTCGATGGCCATGTCGAGGCTCTCGACCGAGGTGGTGTGCGCCTGCACGGTCATGCCGGCCTTGTGTCCTTCCTCCACGATGGCGCGCTGCACCCGGGGGGAGAACTGGATGAAGAACATGTCGGTGTGGCCGCTCGCCCCGTACTTGAGGAAGTCCATGCCCTTGCCCGCGTACTCGGCGACCGTTGCGCGCACGTCGTCCGGCGTCATCCACATGAGGTCGCGGCCGGTGCCCTGCTCCCAGGTCTCGTTGATGCGCTTGACGAACGTCTTCGTCAGGAAGGGAGCGGCGGCGCCCAGGAAGTCGGGGGACAGCGGGCCGCCGAACCCGATGATGTTGCCGGCCAGATAGATGCGGCTGCCCGGCGCCTCGCCCGCGTTGATGGCATCCCGCGCCCCCCTGAGCGCGGCCAGCGGCCCCCAGGTGTCGAACACCGTCGTCTGCCCCGTCTTCAGCGCGATCTGGGCGGCTTCCAGGACGATCTCGTCGTATCGGTCCTCGTACTTGATGAGGGTCTCGAGACGGATGTTGATCATCAGGTGCACGTTCGCGTCCATGAGCCCGGGGATCAGGTACTTCCCCTGGACATCGAGGGTGCGCGCGTCCGCGGGGACGGCAACGTCCGGTCCGACAGCGACGATCCGCCCCTCTTCGACCAGGACGGTTGCATCGACGATCGGCGGCGCGCCGGTGCCGTCGATGATCGTTCCGCCGGTCAACGCGAGGGTGTCTGCCCGGGCGATGCCGTTGGAGAGCAGCAGGCAGGCGGCGACACCCGCCGCGAGCGGGAGGCGATGGCGCCGTCGATCCATGCCGCTCAGCCGTCCGCTTCGGGCGCGTGTTTCCCGAACCACCCGAGCAGCGTCGTCATCTTCGACATCGCGTGGCTCGGCCGCCCCACGATGCCGTGCGCCTCCTCCGGGACCCGCACGAGCACGGTCTCCACGCCCTGCAGCTTGAGCGCCTTGTAGTACTGCTCGGACTCGGACATGGGCGTGCGCCAGTCTTCCTCCCCGGTCATGATGAGCGTCGGCGTCTTCACGTTCTCCGACACGCGCAGCAGCGAGCGCGCCTCGAAGTTGTCCCGGTGGCGCCAGGGCAGCCCGGGCATCCAGTACTCGAGGAACAGCCCGGACAGGTCCGCCGTGAAGATGAAGCTCTCCCAGTTGATCACCGGATAGAACGCCACGGCCGCGCGGAAGCGGTCCGTATTGCCGATCATCCAGGCCGTCAGCACGCCGCCGCCGCTGCCGCCGGTCACGTAGAGCCGCTCCTCGTCGACGAAGCCCATGCCGACGACGTGGTCCACGGCGGCGTTCAGGTCGTGGAAGTCGTCTCCAGGGTAGGCGTGGTGGATGAGATTGCCGAACTCCTCGCCGTAGCTGATGCTTCCGCGGGGGTTGGTGTACAGCACGACGTAGCCTGCGGCGGCCATGAGCTGCTTCTCGGTGTCGAACACGTCGCCGTAGTCCGCGAAGGGTCCGCCGTGCATCTCCAGGATCAGCGGGTACTTCTGCGACGGGTCGAAGCCGGGCGGCTTGATGATCCAGCCGTGCACGGGGCGGCCGTCCTTCGACGAGGTCCAGCGCAACTCCTCCACGGCCCCGAGTTCCCGTTCGCCGAACAGGTCCGCGTTCAGGTCGGTCAGCATGCGCCCCGCCCCGCCGGGATCGGCGACGGCGACATCGCCGGGCATGGCCGGGCCCGGCACCGTGTACGCCAGGCGGCCTTCGTCGCTGGTCGACCAGAGGGTGTTGTGGTTGATGTAGCCCATCTCGGTGGCGCCAATGTCGGGGACGGCGACGCGGCGGCTGCCGTCCAGCGAGAACAGCACGAGACGCGCATTGCCCGCGTCGAGCACGACGCCGTGGATGCCGCTGCCGTCCGGCGCCCATTGCGGTCCGCCGCCCCCGCGGCGCGCGGCGTCCTGGACATGCCGGTCATAGTCCAGGGTCAGGTTCCGGACGTTGGAACCGTCGCGGTCCGCCACGTACAGGTCGTTCTGCTGATGCCCCTGTCGTCTGTCGTCGTAGCCGACCTAGGCGCTGTATCGGACGTGCGGTGCTAAAGAACAGGCCACGACAGGTCCCTCGCGGACGAAGAGCCGATGGGGCGAACCGTCGGCCAGCGCGATCTCGTAGACATCCGGATTGCCGACCGAGTAGATCTCGGCGCCTTCGGTGAGGTCCGCGGCGACGATGAGCGACTCGCCTTCCGGCGCCCAGGCGAAGGAGCCGGCGCCAAACTGCCTTTCGCCGCGCGTCACCTGGCGCGGCGTACCGCCATCGGCGGCCACGACGAAGAGGTGCATGTAGCCCGGCGGTACGTCCCCGACCTGGTCGAAGCGGAACGCCAGCATGTCGGTGTACTTCGGCGCCGGCGGCATCTCGCCGATGACGAGCGCGGGTTCCGGGACGAGACGCGAGAACGCGATGCGGTTGCCGTCGGGCGACCACGCGAAGTTGCCGGGCGGCATGGCATGACTGGTGACCGCGGCGGTATCGCCCGTGTCCATCCAGCGCACGTGGAGCTGCATGCTGCCGTTCTCGTCCGACCGGTATGCCAGGCGGCGCCCGTCCGGGGACCAGCGGGGGGAGTTCGCCGTGTGCTTGCCGGTGTTCAGCGGCCGGTGGTTCGATCCGTCCGCATCCACCATCCAGAGGTTCTGGTAGCGGCGGTCGGTCATCACGTCGTTGAAGTGACGCACGTAGACCACCTGCTCGCCGTTCGGCGAAACCTGCGCGTCGGTGGCGTACTCCAGTTCGAAGACGTCCATCACGTCGAGCGGCTGCCCTGCGTGCGCCGCCACGGCGAGGATCGGAAGGACAAGGGCTGTTCGGATCATAGGGTTGCTCTCCTTGCGGCTCAGGTCAATCCTGGCTCATGTACCGGTCGACATGCGCTTCCAACACCGGCAAGGGCATGGCGCCGCTACCGAGCACCGCGGCGTGGAAGGTGCGGATGTCGAACGCGTCGCCCAGCTTCGCCTCCTGCGCGGCGCGGATCTCCCGGAACTTCTCGAGGCCCAGCTTGTAGGCCAGCGCCTGCGCGGGCATGTCCGTCGAATAGCGCAGGGTTTCCGTGGCGATTTCCTCCGCGCTGGAAAACGTGTTCGCCCGCATGTACTCCATCGCCTGCTCGCGGGGCCAGCCCAGGTGGTTCATGCCCGTGTCCACCACCAGCCGGTTCGCGATGAAGGCGTCGAAGAGCAGCCAGCCGTAGCGCTCGTACGGTTCGTCGAGCACACCCATCTCCAGGGCCAGGCTCGCGGCGTAGTTGGCCCATCCCTCGGTGAACGCCGCGTAGAAGAGACTCGTGAGCTGCCGGAGCCGGGAACTCGCCTCGGTCTCCAGTTGCAGGGCGATGTGAAAGTGATGCCCGGGTATCAGTTCATGGAAGATCAGCGGGCCGGTCCAGACCATCGGACGGCTCTCGAGCTTCGAGCCGTTGAAACGGTACTCGCCGCGCGGATTCGCGGGCGTCGGCGTCTGGTAGTAGCCGAAGGTCATGCCCGGCTCCGCCGCCGGGTCCAGGCGCCGGACGCCGTAGGGCGCCTCGGGCAGCACCGAGAAGTAGTCCGGGATATGCGGTTCCACTTCGCGGATGTAGGCCATGTAGCGGTCTGCCACCTCCTCCGGGGTCTGCGCGAAGAAGCGGGGGTCGGCACGCATCTGCTCGTGGAACTCCTCCGCCGTGCCCTCGAACCCCAACTCGTCGCGGATGGCCTGCATCTGTTGCTGGAGGTCCGCCATGCTTGCGAGGCCGCGCTCGTGGATGTCCGCGGGGTCGAGGTCCATGGTGGTCTGCTGCAGGATGGCGAACCGGTAGGCCGCCTCGCCGCCCGGGTACTGGCTGAGGCCCACCGCCTCCGGCGCCCGCGCCAAGTAGTCGTCGCCCAGGTAGTCGAGCAGCGCGTCTATTGCGGGGTGCACCTGTTCGGCGATGGCCGTCTCGATGCCGTCCTGCAGGGCCGCGCGCTCCTCCTCGGAAAGCGCCTCAACACGCTCGGGCGCCACTGCGGCCAAGGTCCCGATGCCGGCGCGCAACGCCTCGAACACCGTCCTGGCCCCGGGGATTGCCGGCTTCGGAAGCAGGATGCCCCGCTCCTCCTGACCCTGCAGTCGGGTCAGGTCGTCCGTGACATAGCGCGCGAGATCCGCCAGCAGGCCGAGATAGGCCGCGGCGTCCTCTTGCGTTTCGAAGCTGTAGCCGCCCAACGCGCGCGGGACCATGGAACTGAAGACGAAGCCCGCCGCGTAGGGGGTGACGTTGAACTTGTGCCAGAAGTGGGTCGGGGCCTCGGTGGCGGCCTGTAGTACGCCCTCGAGAATCGCGTAGGTGATCCGGTCGTCGTCGCCCAGTTGCGATTCGTCGATCGCCCGCAGTTCGTCGAGCGCGGCCGCGGCTTTCCGAGCCTCCCGCTCGACGTAGGCGAAGCTGTTGTCGTCCATCGCCAGGACGCGCCGCCCTTCGAGCAGCTGCAGCGAGGCCGAGGCGTCGGTCAGGTCCGCCATGATCCGGTCCGCAAGCGCGACCACGGCGGCCGACGCCTCCACGGACTCCGCCACCGCGTCGGCATCCGGCGCATCGGTATCCGGCGCATCGGCCGACTCCGCACAGCCCCACAGGACCAGCGCGCCCAACATCGCCACGGCCAACCGCACATGGCATCGCAACAGTTCAGTCATCGTTCTCCACCCGACATCCACGAGAAGCGTTCGTGCGCCCACACCAGGGGAAGCCCGTCCGGGCAGGAGGGGGCGCACAGGACGGGTGGACGCAGTGCGGGCCGCCAACCCCAACCGGCAGACATGACACCGCCGCCGTTACTCCTGCGAGATGTCCTCCCAATCCACGTCGTCCAACGCCGATCCGGGCGCCTCCACTTCGTCTCCCCAGAGCGCGAGGATGCCCTCGCCGAGAATGTCCGCGACCACGGTGAAGTGATCCTTGCCCGGAAAGATCCTCGTGGTGACCTCCAGCGAGGGGTAGTTCCGGAGCTTCAGGATCTCCGCCAGCAGCACCGGCGCGCTCACGATGCCCCAGGCCGCCATGTTGGGATCGGCGATCTCGGCTTCCCCCGCGCCGAGGAAGACTTCGGCGTCGTAGTCGTCGTGTTCTTCCGCGAAGGCCTCCGCCCTCCAGCACACCGCCCGGTCCGGGGCGGTGGTGGGCGGGGGGCCGACGATGTACTTGCCGAAGTCCCCCGGGCGGGCGAAGAGCGCGTAGCCGGTGAACATGCCGCCGCCGGAGTGCCCGAACAGGCCATGGTCGCCCGAGAACCGATACGTTTCCGCGAGCGCCGGTCGCGCCTGGTCGATCAGGAAGTCGAGAAACCGGTCGGCCCGCTGGGGCGGCGCCCTGAAGCCCGCGGCCTGGGCTCCGGCCGCCAGTTGTTCCCCGGCGAATCCTCCGTAGAAGTACGTGTCGCCGGGCGGGGCGAAATCCACCGCGCGCCGCTGGCTGAACGCCATCAGGCCGAGTTCGCTCGGCGCACCGACGCCCACGACGATCATTTCCGGCACGAGGTTGCCCATGACGAGCAGGTTCAGGATCCCGACGGCCAGCGGCATCATGCCCGGCCCGTCCGTCAGCCAAAGCACCGGGTAGGACTTCTCGGGCAGCGCGCCGTAGGTCGCGGGCAGGGCCACGGTCAGTTGATGGTCCCAGTCGAACCCCGCCGCCCGCAGACTGACCGGGGGTTCGTAGGACATCGTGTAGCGCGCGCCTTCGGTCATGAGCGGGGCGTCCTGCGCGAGGAGCGACCCCTGCCAGAGGACGGCGATCAGTACGGCGGCGGCGTGGGGCAACCTGGTCATGGCGGGAACCTGAGGACTCGGGGGCGGAGCATTATGCATGGGCGGACTGCGGAGGGACCGGCCCCGCTGCGTCCAAGCGTCCATGGCCGAAGCAACCGCGCAACCGTCCGCCGTCCAACCGAAGATGGCGGTATCCGACGGATACCTGAACTACGTCCTGTTCATGCTGGCCGTGGTGGCGTTCTTCAACTACCTCGACCGCATGGTGCTGTCGATGCTGGTGGAGCCCATCAAGGCCGACCTCGGCTTCAGCGACACCCAGCTCGGGCTCCTGACCGGCTTCGCCTTCGCGCTCTTCTACGCCACGTTCGGCATTCCCATAGCCCGGCTCGCGGACACCCGCTCACGGGTGACGATCCTCTCGGTCTGCATGGCCCTGTGGAGCGCGATGACGGCCCTGTGCGGCCTCGCGCAGAACTTCCTGCACATGCTGCTGGCGCGCGTGGGGGTCGGCGTCGGCGAAGCCGGCTGCGTGCCGTCGAGCCACAGCCTGCTGACGGACTACGTGCCCGTGGAAAAGCGGGCGCTGGCGCTCGGCATCTTCCAGACCGGCGGCGCCGTCGGCATCATGGTGGGACTGATCGCCGCGGGCTGGCTCGCCGACACCTACGGATGGCGGGCCACCTTCTTCATCGTCGGCATTCCCGGCGTCGTGCTGCGCTCGCCGCCAAGCTCACCGTGAAGGACCCGCCCCGGGGCAACTTCTCCGACGCGCCGGAGCCCGAGGCGCAGTCGTTCGGCGTGGCGGTCGCGAGCCTGTTGCGGCGCAGGACCTTCATCCACATCGTCATCGCCTATTCCCTGGGACTGTTCGGCGTGTACGGCATCGCCCAGTGGACGCCGGCGTTCTACATCCGGGTACACGAGATGACGCTCACCGAGGTGGGCTGGGGGGTGGGCATCGCCAGCGGACTCGGCGGCGTCATCGGCACGTTCATCGGCTCGGTGCTCGCGCCCCGCTACATCGCGCGGGACCGGCGCTGGGAGTTGTGGTGGCCCGCCTGGGCGTACCTGGCCTGCATTCCCACGTACGCCGTCGCGTTCGTGGCCGGCGACCTGATGACCTCGTTTGCGCTGGTGTTCCTGGCTTCCGTGATCGCCGGCACGAGCATCGCGCCCGGCATGGCAAGCGTGCAGTCCGTCGCCGAACCGCACCAGCGCGCAACCGCCGTGGCCATCGTGATGTTCTGTTCGGCCATCCTCGGCCAGGGGCTCGGGCCGACGGCCATCGGCATCACGTCGGACCTCCTCACGCCCTCGCTCGGGAGCGACGGGCTGCGCTGGGCGCTCGTGTTCTCGCTCGTTCTGTTCGCGTGGTCCTGGGTGCACTTCATGGTCGCGGCGCGGACGGCCCACCGCGACCGCATCTCCTGACTGGCGCCAGGCACCGACGTAGGGGCCGGGCTTGTCCCGGCCCGTTGCCGGAATCGTGCAGGACCTCCAGACGGGCGACCGTAGGGGCCGGGCTTGTCCCGGCCCGGGGCAGAGCTGCCGGAATCTGCAAGACGGGCGGGGCCGGGTGGCCGAGGGTGGTCACCCACCCCCGGCTCCCACAGATC
>VXNE01000158.1:9535-11298 GCA_009840715.1 Gammaproteobacteria bacterium | reverse complement strand
GAGGGCTCTCTCCCGCCTGGAGGATCGTGCCGCCGGTGTGGCGGCTGCCTCGCATGCCGCCGTTACCGGGCGCGACCGCGAGGCGCGCGCCCGGGACCTGGGAGCACGACTCGCCGCGCAACTGGCGCGTGGCCTCGATCAGCAGGAAGAGGCCGCGCATGCCGGGGTGGTTCGAGGACAGCCCGCCCCCGTCGGTGTTGAGGGCGGGACCGTCCGCCGGCCGGTCGAAGCGCAGGCGGCCGCCCTCCACCCAGGGGCCGCCCTCTCCCTTCGCACAGAAGCCAAGGTCCTCCAGGATGGTCAGCACGGTGATGCTGAAGGAATCGTAGATCATCGCGATGTCCATCTCGGCGGCGGTCACGCCCGCTTCGCCGAAAGCCGTCGGGCCAGACTGCACCGCCGCGCTCGTCGTGATGTCGCCGCCGATCTCGGGATAACGCGTCGCCTCGCCCGTGCCGATGATCCAGACCGGAGCCTTGGCGCAGTCCCTCGCGACGTCCGGCGCGGCGATGACCACCGCCCCGCCACCGTCCGAGATCATGCAGCACTCGAGGAGGTGGAGCGGGTCGGCGATCATGCGCGAGTGCACCACGTCGTCGATGGTGGTTTCGCGGATGTCGAGGAACTCAAGATCGTGCATCGCTTGCACGGCCTCCGGGTTGCGCATCGCGTGGTAGCGGGTCGCGGTCGAGATCTCGGCGAGCTGCTCGCTGGTGGTGCCGTACTCGAACATGTGCCGGCGGGCGGACATCGCGTAGTTCGCGATCAACGTCATGCCCGCGAAGGACTCAAGGTTGTCCGCCGGGTAGACGCCGCCGCCCCGGCCGCCGGCGCCGATCCGGGCGACGTTGCTGTGCGCCGTCGAGCCGTAGGTCAGCAGCGCGACCCGCGCCTTGCCCGTCCGAATCGCCGACCGCGCGTGCGCCGCGTGGAACTCGTAGGAGCTGCCGCCCACCGCCGTCGTGTCGATGACGTTCGGCCGGATGCCGAAGTACTCCGCGATCGACAGGCCGCTCGCGCCCCCCTCGGCCGCGTCGTAGAGGGCGTCCACGTCCCCCCAGCCGAGCCCCGCGTCGGCGAGCGCCGCCGCGGCCGACTGCGCCTTGATGTGCATCGGCGCGACCTTGCCCTCGACGTCGCGCGACGGGTATTCATGGATGCCGACGATGGCGGCGTCACGTGCCTGTGCTGCCACGCACTCTCCTTGCGATGGCCGGTCGAAGACGCGCAGTGTAGTGGCCCCGACGGCCGCGCGCCAAGGGACGCCAGCAGCACGCCGCCTGGACATCGCGGTGACCCTGGCCCGCGTTTCGCACCGGCCACCCACCGGCGCTTAAGCTGTTCGAGGGGACCGCGCCCGCGGACGGCCCGTGAAAAGCAGTCCCTGCTCGAGCGCTGCGCCGGGCAGGAGCCCCCCGAGCGGAACATCGCCCATTTCAACTTCCCGCCAGGCATGGCCCCCGATCCACACCACGTCGCGCTGTTGACCGTCCGTGCCCGTGCCTACGGGACGAGCGCCGAACGGCAGTTGAATAGGGCGATGTTCCCCGGCGCTCTGGCAGGTGCGGTTTGAATAGGGCGATGTTCTGTTTGGAGCTGCTCGCCTCAACGGTCACTCTGGGGCGGAAGACCCCTTGAATGGAGCGAGATCGCTCGGTCGACTGGCCGACCACGCCCGGTACGCGCCGCCCGCTTTTGAAGCGGGCGGCGCGGATGGGGCCCCCCCCCCGCGCAGGGGACCGGAGTGTGACGGGGTGCTTGGG
>VXNE01000158.1:0-9525 GCA_009840715.1 Gammaproteobacteria bacterium | reverse complement strand
CCCCCCCCATTATTTTTACAGTCACCCCCGACCCCATACTTAACCAGGGGAATGAACGCGGGCCGCGACTTTTGTCTATAACCACCCTCGACTCGGGCAACGGGATCTTCCGGGAGAGGTTCGGCGCGGGGGCGATATCTCCTTGTGAACTGGTGGCTGCGGTTGAATAGGGCGATGTTCCGCTGAGGGAGCGGCGCCGCGGTTGACGGGCGCTGTTGGGTTGGGAGGTGCCGGCCGCGCCGAGGGAGCGCCGACGGGGCGCTCCTATCCCGAGAAGCCGATCCACCGCCCCGCGGCGGCGACCGTGAACCACACGCCGAGCGACACGAGCCCCAGTAGGGCGCCCAGGAGCCTCCCGGGATCGCGCCGCACCAGCGGGTGCTTGATCGCGAAGGTGAACACGAGGCCCGTGGTGAGGCCGATCATCTTGACCCAGAAGGAGTAGTTGTAGAAGCACTTGATGGCTTCGGAGAGGAACAGTGGAATGCCGGTCGCGAACATGGTCGCGAGCGCCGCGAGGAACCAGGGCCGGGCGTCAGCGAGCACCAGGTGCGGAGCGCGGCCCCGCAGGCCGAGGCCGAGCAGGCGCAGGTCGACGACCAGCAGCGACCCGCCGAGCAGGCCGAGGCCCAGCAGGTGCACCGCCTCGATCGCCGGGAAGAGCCAGAGGGACTCGCGGATCGTCTGGCCGACGGCGGTGCGCTCGAGCGCGTCGAACACCTCGAGCCAGTTCATGCCTGCGCCTCCACGACGCACCCCGCAAGCCAGTAGACGAAGTCGGATTGGGGCCGGTAACAGTCGAACCAGTTGTAGGCGATCATGCGGCCGAACACGATGATCCCGGACCACAGCACCAGCGACACGCCGGCCGAGACGCGGGCGGCGAGCGGGGGCTTCGGATCGGTGTCCCAGCGCTCCCGGTCACGCTGCACGCGGCGGTGGAAGAACCAGACGTTGATCGCCGCCGCGACCAGGAAGACCACCTTGATGCGGAACCAGACGCTCTGGTAGGTGCGTACCGGGATGGCGTAGAAGAGGAGCAGTCCCGTGGTCACCATGATGACCGCGCCGGCTACCGTCCAGGGCAGGAGCCGCGCGTTCATCTCCGAGACCGGCACGTCCCGGAACGCGACCCCGAGCAGCCGCAGGTCGACCATCATCACCGTCCCGGCGAACAGCAGCAGCGTCACCACGTGGGTCGACTCGATGATGGGGTAGGCCCAGAGCGACTCGTGCAGCGCGATGCTCCAGCGCGTGCTCGCGAGCCACTCGCAGAAAGGCAGCAGCGACATCAGGCAACTCCTCGTCGGCCGCGGCGCCCTACGGAGCCCCGCCGGGGATGGGCCGTTCGAAGCGGCCGCCGTCGCGGTACTCGAACGCCGTGGAGTAGAAGCCCGCCGTGCGCCGCGGCAGCGCGGCGGCGGTCTCGCCGCGGTTCTCGAAGAACCAGCCGTGCATGCCCGGGAACGGCGCCACGTACGTGCCCGCGCCGCGGTCGGCGCGGGCACGGTCAAAGGACTCCGCGTAGCCGGGCTCGGCGCCGTCCGGTTCGCTGTGCAGTTCGTAGAGCACCTCGCCGGTCGCCGTCCAGTCGTACACCATGCTGTCGCCTTCCTCGAGCCGGTACTTGTACTCGACCGACTCGAACGGCGACAGCGTGAAGCGGATCTCGTCCGTGAGGAATCGGTCCTCCTGGCGCGCGAGTGTACTCGTCACGTCCCGGGACAGCCCGAGGACGCCGAGCGCCTGCCCCGTACCGAGCGGGTCGAAGCCGAACTCCGCGGGCAGCACCACGGTGAACAGGACACCCGCCGCGACGGCGGCCGCCGCGGCTGAGGTCGCGACGATGCGGGCCGCCGATGGTCCCTCCGGGGGAGCCGCGGTCATGCCGGTGCCAGGAACAGGCCGCCGAGCTGGTACCCCGCGAGCCCGAAGCCGCCCGCCATGAGCGCGACGTTCGTGGCGAAGGCGTGCCGCGCGAAGCTCGGCCGCGTGCGCCAGAAGAGGAGGAGCGCCAGCACCGCCGCGAGCGCCGTGAACTGGCCGAGTTCGACGCCCACGTTGAAGCTCACGATGTTGACGAGCAGCCCGTTCTCGGAGTGCACGAGTTCCTGCAGCTTGGTCGCGAGCCCCAGACCGTGGAAGAGTCCGAACACCAGCACGGCCGCGCGCGTGTCCGGGGCGATGCCGAACACTCGCCGGAAGCCGTCGAGGTTCTCGAATGCCTTGTAGACGATGGAGAGCCCGATAATCGCGTCGATCACCCACGGGTTGACCTGCCATCCGCCGAGCACGCCGGCGAGCAGCGTGATGCTGTGCCCCGCCGTGAACAGGGTCACGTAGAGCGCGACGTCCCGCAGCCGGTACAGGAAGAAGATCACACCGACCAGGAAGAGCAGGTGGTCGTAGCCGGTGACCATGTGCTTCGCCCCGAGATAGAGGAACGGCGCCACCGCGGGACCGTCGATGCTCTCGACGAAGAGCGCGTCGGAGTCCGACACCGCATGGCCGAACGCGGCCTGGGCCGCGAGCAGCGCCAGAACGCCAAGACCCGCCCGGCCGGCCGCCTTCACGCCTCGCCCGCGCGCACCGGACGGTCCACCCAATACTGTTGGTGACACGATACGCAGACGTTGTAGAGCCCGCCGCCGGCCTCGAACAGGGCATCCGCATCCTGCGCCTCGGCGGCGTTCCGCGCCTGCACGCCGACCCGTATCAGTCCCCGCGAGATCTCCGTCCAGTCGTCCCGGTCGACAGCGTGGCCCGGCATCATCAGGAGATTGCCGGACTCGGCCACCACCGCCGCCGCATGCGCCACTCGCTGCCAGCCTTCGTCCGTCGTCGGGGCGAGGTCAACGACGCCGTCCTGGGTGACGATGGCGCCGGCCGAGCTCCAGATCACGTCCGCGGCCGGGTCCAGGACCAGGCGCATCGTCTCCTGCATGTCATGCACGGGCTCGTACGCAACCGGCGGCGCGGACTCGCCGCAACCGAGCAGACCAAGGGATACAATCGCGAGGGCGCGCTTCAAGGACGGAGAGACCGCAAGCGAGAGGAAACGCCGCGCATTATGCGGGGAAACTGCCCCACTTCCCACACGGACCGCTTCCCCCATGATCTTCGAGCCGCGCCACGTCGAGCACTACCGCCGCCACGGCTTTGCCATCGTGGAGGATTTCCTGAGCCCGGCCGAGCTGACGGCGGCGCGGTCGGAACTCACCGAGATCCTGCCCGGCTGGGTGGAGTACTGCGACGACCCCTCGAACGGCAAGCCGAAGGACTGGAACGCCCCCTTCGTGCCCGGCCGCGGGTACACACGGTTCCCCTACCCCGGTACGGCGCTGAACGCGATCACGCTGCATCCGGAACTGCGCCGGTTCGCGGCCCTGATGGTGGGCCACGACGACCTGTTCTGCGAGCAGTCGCACGTCCAGGTGAAGTGCCGGGGGCATCACGCGGACCGCGACCAGGTCATGCACTGCGACTTCGGCAACCACACCCTCGCCTACCCGCCGCGCGACCCCGCCTACTGGCAGACGGCCTATCTCGTCTACTACACCGATGTCGACGCCGACCATGCCCCCACGGCGATCTGCTCGTGGGAGCACTACCCGGAGCGCATCCGCTGGCCGGCCCACTACTCCCGCGAGGAACGACCCGCGCTGTACGAACGCGAGGTCCGCGTGACGGTGCCCGCCGGCTCCCTGCTCGCGTACAGCATGCGCACGTTCCACCGCGGCACGCCGTTCCGCGCCGACGGTGGCCGGATCGGGCAGTTCATCACCTACGCCCCGGCGGCCTGGAAGTGGCTCGGCATCACCGGGTGGTCCGCGGAAGCCATCCGCCCCGAGTTCCGCGCGTGGATCGAGACCGCCACGCCGGCGGAACGCTACGCCTTCGGCTTCCCCGCGCCCGGGCATCCCTACTGGACGGACGAGACGCTGGACGGTGTCGCGGCGCGGTACCCGGGCATGGACATGGCGCCGTACCGCGATGCGGCACGGACGTAGCCGACCCGACGGAAGGAGGACGCGCGGGAGTCCCTGAGGGAAGCCGGCGGGCGCGTCCACATGTCGGTCTTCGTACTGCAAGCGACCTGGGCCGCCACCGAATCCCTAAGCGCCGGCGCCGCGGAACCCCGTGCGACGCCGACGGGTACTGCCACATGGCCGCACCACGCCGGTTTCGAGACGATAGGGCGGGCGCCGGCCGCCGCAAAGCGTTATTTCCCGGACGCTTGCCCGATCGGTCGGCCGGTTCTCAAACGGCATTCGCGCAGCGCCAAACCGCGTCTCGCACACGCGATCGCGGCCGACATCGACTCTGGACGCCGTTCACGATGTTCCAGGATGCGCCAATGCACGAAATCGGCCGATATCGGGCCCCCTGGCGTCCATCCTCCAAGTCGCGGCGGGCTTCGAGACCCCTCCGGCATGCCCGGCGCGGCGTCCGCGCTGCCTGAACCGCATGTGTCGCCCGCCAGCCCGCGTGGCGGGTCCGTCGGCCGGGCTACGCTCCAGATCGCCGCATGGCCTGGCGGACCTCCGCCACCCGGCTGCGGCTCACCGGAACCTCACGCTCCCCCGTGACCTGCAACAGCGTCCGGTGACCGCGGCGGATCATTCCGAGGACGTGGCGATACGCCACCCAATGCGACCGATGGACCTGCATGCCGAGATCGCCCAGCGCCTTTACGGCGTCGGACAACGGCAACAGCACGAGGCACGACCCCTCCGAGGTAACGACCTCGAGGTAGTGACCGGACACCCGCAGGCACACGATGTCGCGGCCGAGCCGCACCGGCAGCCGCTCGAAGAACCACGAGGCGTGCTCCGCGGCCGCGGCGGGCGCGGGGGCGACGACCGGCGCAGCCGCGGTCCCGTCGGGAGGCGCGTCCTCCTGCGCCACGCCGTGGCGCATCGACGCGATCTGGCAGACGACGAAGTGCAGGATGGCGCTCGCGACCACCGTCAGGAGCGTCACGTTGACGTACATGGCCAGGATCGGCACCGATCCCGCCCTGGCGGGGTAGAACAGTCCGTAGGCCGTGTAGGCGACGGCGGTGCATAGCAGCGTGAAGAAGCCCGTCCCGCATGCGGCCGCCAGGGCGATCGCCGCGGGGGGCAGCGCACGGGTGAGGTACAGCATGACCGCGGCGACCGCATGGCAGAGCGGCCAGCACACCGTCGCGCAGGTGATCCAGAGCAGAACACGGTGGGACAGGTCGCCCTGCTCGACCCGGCCGGCGAGGGCGAACGCGACCGCGAGCACGAGCACCACGATCAGCGATGCGGCAACGACGCCCGGGGCGAGCGCCGCCTTGTAAGCCCACTGCAGGCTGGCCAGCCCGCGCACGCCGCCGGGCGGTTCCCGGTCATCCATCGGCGGACACGATGTCGACGGCAACGGGCCCCTACGGGGCCTCGACGGCGATTGCGGCGCGAACGCTCGCGAGATGCGTGCGGCTGACGGGAATCTCGTGCGCCCCGGTGAGGCGCAGCAGCGTCCGTTGGCCGCGCTGTATCACCCCGTCGATGTGGCGATGCGCGACCCAGTAGGAGCGGTGCACCTGCATACCGGCGTCCCCCAGCGCCAGCACCGCGTCGGACAGGCGCATCAGCACGAGGCACGTTCCGGCGGTGGTGACGACGTGGAGATAGTGGCCCGACACGTTGGCATAGATCACGTCGCGTCCCACGTGCCGCGGCAACCGGTCGAAGAAGGCGTGCGCGGACCCGGCAACCCGCGGAACCGGCTCTGCTTCGCCGGGCGCATGCACGGGCTCCGGCCCGCCGTTCCCATCGCCGCCGTCTGCGCCCCCGCCGGCGGCGATGACGAACCGTGTCCTTGCGCGCTGGCACGCAACGTAATGTACGAGGGCCGACACGCCGAGGGCCAGGACCGCCAGGTTCAGGAAGAACCTCCCGACCGGCATGGGCGCCGCACCTTCCGCACTCAACCAGCCGTACACGCCGTAGCCGACGGCCGTGAAAGGCAGGCTGAGGAACAGGACACCCGCAACGGCCGCCAGCGCGATCAGGACCGGAGGCCGCGATCGCATCAGGTAGAGGATGGCGGCCGTCACCGCGTGTCCAGGCGGCCAGCACAGCAGACCACAGATGGACCAGTAGGCGAGCCGTTCGGGCAGCCCGAGCTGCGCGACGATGCCGATGGGGACCACCACGGCGGCTACCAGGGCGAGCCCCGCGGTCGCGAAGAACGAGGCCTGGATGAGGCTCCAGTCGAGCATCTCCCGGTGCGCCAGCCGCAGGAGGGCCAACCCGCGCGGGGGATGAGGGGACTCCGTTGCGGCCGTGGGGGCCGCGCTACTGCCGTCCATTACCGTTCCAGACCAGTGACCGCAAAACAAGGTCCAGCCAGCGTCTCTTACGATAGCATCCCCGGTGGTCCCTGCGCCGCCGGTCACCGCGCCTCGACCGCCGCGCGCACCGCGGCCGCGTACGTCCGGCTCACCGGAACCTCCTCGCCACCGGTCACGCAAACCAGCGTACGCGCGTCCCGGCGCACCGTGCCCGTCAGATGACGAAACGCCACCCAGTAGGAGCGATGCACCCGCATGCCGCGGCCTCCGAGCGCGGCCACCGCATCGGACAGGCGCATCAGCACGGGGTGCGAGCCGGCGGTCGTGACCACGTTCAGGTAATGACCGGAGACGCCGAGATAGACGATGTCCTCGCCCAGCATGGGCGGAAGTCGGTCGAAGAAGCCGCTGGCCGCCGTCCCGGGCGTTCCGGCGTTCGTGTCGCCGGGGATTGCGGCCGGCGCTACGGCCAGGTGGGCGTAACGTTCCTTCACCCGCTGACACGCGATGTAGAGGAACAGTCCACTCAGCAGCAACGCCGGGATCGCGACTTCCGCATAGACCGCGAGCGCGCCCGGATAGTGTCCGCGCACCCACGCCGAGACGCTGTAGACCACGGCCGTGGACGGCAACGTGACGAACGCCGTGGCAAGCCCGGCGGCCAGCGCGATCTCGCGCGGGGGCCGCAAGCGCATGAGGTAGAGGACGCCCGCCAGCACCGCATGCCAGAGCGGCCAGCACAGGAGCGCACATCCCACCCAGAGGAGGACGTGGGCCAAAGGGGCGGCGTCGAGGTTGAAGCTGGTCGCCTGGACCAGGCCGAAGGCCGTCGCGAATGCGACGAGGAGCAGCAGCGCGATGCGGATCAGGCTCCACTCGAGTACCTCCTTGTACACCCACGACAGACAGTCGAGTCCGCGCACCGGGCCGTCTGGCATGCGGTGATCCACGACCGTCAGGGGCCCGACTCGCTGCGCGAGACCATGGACGACGTTCGCCACACGGCTCGGCCTGGGGAGGGATCCTCTTCCCTTCCTGGAACATCCGCCGACGGGAGCGCAGCGACCGACGGTGGTTGTTCCATGGACGGACGGCGGGGCTGGGACGCGGGCGGAGCCGGTGCCGAGCGTCAGCGAGGCATCGGGCCGGCCACGGGGCGCTACGGGCGCGTCCGGCGCCGTCCGGGCTGGGGCGGATCTGGTGGAGCCAGGCGGGATCGAACCGCCGACCTCAACAATGCCATTGTCGCGCTCTCCCAGCTGAGCTATGGCCCCACGAAGCCGCGCGATGGTACGTGGCGGTGCTCGAAGGTGTCAATCCGAACCGGCGGCCGGAGCGCCCTCGGCAAGCGCCTCGAACGCCCGGTCGAAGCGCTTGCCTTCCTTCTTCGAAACCCCGCCGAGCGCCTCCAGGGCGGAGCGGATGCGTGCCCGCGCGAGGTCGCGTCCGAGGAAGGCTACGGAGTCGAACAGCGGCAATGCGACCGGGCGCCCCGAGACCGCGACGAACAGCGGAAACAGGAAGTCGCGGATCTTGAGGTCCATGCCTTTCGCGAGCGTTCGACAGCGCGCGAGCAACGCCTCGCCGGTGACCTCGGGCATGTTGTCGAGCACGCGCAGCACATGGTGCAGCACGCGTCGGCAGTCCGCCTCCTCCAGCGTCCGGTGGGCGAAGTGTTCCGCTGTCAGCGGCGCGCGTTCGCCGAGCAGGTAGTCGACCTGCGGCGCGAGGTCGATGAAGCGTTCCGTCCTGGACTGCACCAGCGGCACCAGCCGCGCGAGCCGGTCACGCCGCAGGCCCCACGCGGCGACACGGTCGGCGAACGCGTCCGCCGACAGGCCGCGGAGGTATTGCCCGTTCAGCCAGTTGAGCTTCTCGAGGTCGAACACCGGTCCACTCGTGACGACCCGATCCAGGTCGAACGCCTCCACCATCTCGTCGAGCGAGAAGATCTCGCGTCCATCCGGCATGGACCAGCCCATCAGCCCGAGGTAGTTGAGCAGCGCCTCCGGCAAATAGCCGACGTCCCGGAAGTAGTGGAGGCCGGTCGGGTTGCGGCGCTTGGACAGCTTGCTGCGGTCCGGATTGCGCAGCAGCGGCAGATGCGCGTGCTCCGGCATGTCCCAGCCGAGGCCGCGGTACAGGAGGGCGTGCTTGGGCAGGGAGCCGATCCACTCGTCGCCGCGCAGGACGTGCGTGATCTCCATCAGGTGATCGTCGACCACGACCGCCAGGTGATACGTCGGGAACCCGTCGCTCTTCACGAGCACCTGCATGTCGACCTGCGCCCACGGGATCTCGATCGCGCCGCGCAGCCGGTCCTGCGTCCGGCAGACGCCCTCCCGGGGCACGCGCAGGCGGATCACCGACGGTTCGCCCGCGGCGAGGCGGCGCTCGCGCTCTTCCTCCGTCAGGCCGAGACAGTGGCCGTCGTAACCGGGGTTCTCGCCGCGTGCACGCTGCTCCCGCCGTACGGCGTCCAGGCGCTCCGGGGAACAGAAGCAGCGGAACGCGTCGCCCTGTGCCACCAGGCGCTCCGCGTGCTCGCGGTACAGGGTCACGCGTTCGCTCTGACGATACGGTCCGTAGTCGCCGCCGACGTCGGGGCCTTCGTCCCAGTCGATTCCGGCCCAGCGCAGGGCCGAGACGATGGCCGCCTCCGACTCCGGCGTCGAACGCGCCCGGTCGGTGTCCTCGATGCGCAGCACGAACTGCCCGCCGTGGCGGCGCGCGAAGGCGAGATTGAAAAGCGCGACGTACGCCGTGCCGACGTGAGGGTCGCCGGTGGGCGACGGCGCGACACGCGTACGGACGGTCAGACCGGTGTCAGACATGGCTGGCCGGCGATTATATGCCGGTCCGCGGGGCCGACCGTCACGGTCGGTCGCGTCGCGCCGCGCCCGGGACCTCGGCCGGATCGATCGGGCCGACGCGGCGCCAGCCCCTGGTCAACAGCCAGCTTCGCGCCGGCGCCACTTCGCACGGGCGGGCGGGGTCCGCGTAGCGCCCCGGTGGCGGCGCACGGCCCTTCCATCCGTCGAACCACAGTCCCGAACTCGCACCGTCCAGCACCACCGGCGGCTCCCGACGGCGCCGCTGCCAGAAGTGCTTGCGGACGTTCAGCAGCACGTACGCCAGCGCCCGCCGCACCTCCGTCGGCGTGCGCTTCACCACGTGGTGGAAGCGGTCCGCCAGCACCCGCC
>VXNE01000309.1:8578-11341 GCA_009840715.1 Gammaproteobacteria bacterium | reverse complement strand
GGCGCCGGCTGTCGCTCTGTGGCCCGCGCCACGGCCCCCCTCCGCGTAGACCGCATGCGGCGCGGCGGCGCGCAGTTCCGCGTGTGGTACGAGCAAGCCCGCACGCTCGCCGAACTTCCGCAGTGCCGTCAGCGCACCCGGGGCAACGTTCCTCAGCGGCCCCTCTGCGCCGCCGGCGAACAGCTCGCCGCTCCCATCCAGCAGCGCGAGTGTCAGCGCCACCGCGGTGGTGGCCATGCGGGCGCCGTCCGTCTGCCAGTACTGGTTGTGCCCTCCGCTTGGGCGGCCGGCCAATGCGTTCGCCGGGCTCAACGGCGTCAGCGACGCCGAGCGCACGAGGATGCGTTCCGCTGCGGCGTGGTAGCGGCCGGCGGCCATGTCCTCCGTCACGTCCCAGTCCTGGCCCGCCATCAGGTTGATGGCCGGGCCGCCGTCGGTGCCGATGTCGATAAGCCGCGCGCCCCGGTCCGCCACG
This sequence comes from Gammaproteobacteria bacterium, assembly GCA_009840715.1. Taxonomy (GTDB): domain Bacteria; phylum Pseudomonadota; class Gammaproteobacteria; order Pseudomonadales; family Azotimanducaceae; genus VXNE01. Next base: position 10,866 of record VXNE01000309.1, on the reverse strand, counting down.
GCGTCCCACAACTCCCGCTTGGGATCGACGACGAGTACGCATCCGACGGTGCCGTCAGGCAGGTCCGGCGCCAGCAGCCCGTCGAGGAGGGGCCTGATCCCCGATACCGTCTTGCCGGAACCGGTCTCGCCGAGGATCAGCGTGTGGCGGCACAGGTACCGTGTCGGCACGCGACCCGCCGGCCACAGCGAGCGTCACTCGGGGACGTGCAGGCACGGTTCTCCGACCGCCTCCGGGGCCTCTTCGGGATCGTCTCCGACGCTGTCTATGAGCAGCAGCTCGCGCGCGAGTTCCGCGCCGACCGAGACCTCCCGGTCGAACAGCCCGGAGTACAGACCCACCAGCCCCTTGCGATCCTTCGTCGAGACGAGCTTGCGGACCGTGCGGCGCAGGCGCTTGCGCAGGTCCCTGCGCTGGGTTGCAGTCGGCCCGCTCATCCGTGGCGAGGGCGCCGAGACGAGCTCGGCGATCACGTGCCAGTCGGCGCTGGGGATGCCCTCCGCGTCGCCGTCGGAAGGCGGCGCGGTCTGCAGGGCCCGATCCGCGAGCAACGCTATGGCGGTCTCGTCCCACAGCGCGAGGCCCTGTGCCGCGAGGAGGGTCTGGCGCGCCGTGAACTGGGACTGGTCGCCGAGCCGCGCGCCATGGAGGTAGAGGCGGCTGCCGGCGTCGGCGCGGCGGCGGTCGCCGAGGGCCGCCAGGAACGCGGCGCCACTGGCGGCCCCACCCTGTACGACCGTGTCGACCGCCACGCCGCGCGCGCGCAGCCGTTGCATCTCGCGGAGAATCTCCGCCGCCGCCTCGAGCGTGCTGCCGTCCGAGCGTAGCGAGAGCTCGATGCGATCGTAGAAGAAGTCCTCGTGCGCGCTGCGCAGGGCCGCGACCAGCCGATCGGCAGCCTCGGCGTCGATCCAGCCGTGCAACGGCACGACGGCCTTGTCGCGGCGGAACCCGATATCGCTCATGGGCCTCTTCCGACGCCTCTCCCGGCGCGCGCTGCGTTGCGGCCGGCGGAAGAGAGGGGGTTGGCGGGGCCTGCCCGCAAGACTGCCCAGTCGCCCTGACGCGCACTCGGGAGACGCCGGTCGGGGCCCGGACGCCGACGACGTGCCCATGACGAGCGGTGCGACCGGAGCGACTCATCGGGGCTGTTCAACGCGCTACTCCTTATGGTGGCCGCGGTGCGGCGCCAGCGACCGTGCAGGCCCCGTCGCCGCGCGCGGCGATTGCGGCCAGCCCAGCGAGGTCGCGCACCGTCGGCACGCCTTCCCGGCCCGGGACGGCTCGCTCGCGATGTCCACGGCCCCATCCGCCGGTACTCCTCGCACCTTCCGTGATCCATCCGCCCGCGCCCGGGTTGTCGTCTCCATGACGCCGAAGAGCGGTGCCCCGCGAATCGATGCGGCGGACGTCACCGCGCCGGAACGTCGCCGCAGGGTGACGGAACGGTTCACCCTACGGCGGCGACGAGTCGCTCTTGCACCACGCCGGTGACACCGACCCTTGCTCCCGTCAATGGGTGGACTTGCGGCCGGCGCGCCGGAGTTCGGCTCGCGTCAGGTCGAGGCCGCCGAAGTCGACGATGGCAGGCTCGTCCGGAAAGTCGGGAGCCGATCGACCTTCGCACTGCCAGCACACGTAGTCCGCCTCGGCATCCGTCAGGCGCACGTTGGCATACGCTACCCAGTAGCGGAACTGGCCGGCGAGGGGGCACAGCGCGCGCACCAAGATGCCACGGGGTCTTCTGCGCCGGACTGCGGCCAATCCTTGCCGCGCGATCGCCGGCGACGACCCGATGGTTGCGCTGGGAGGCTTGCCGAGTTGTCGGAGCAGGGTGGCGTTGAGGCGGCTGACGGCGACCGCCTGCTTGAGGGAATCATCGTCGCGGGCATCAATGATGAACACAGTCGTGCCGTCCCTGGCGCTCACGGCCGTGCGGATGTCGTCGGGTAGTTCGATGGTCATCGCGCAGGCCGCGATCGTTGACGGAAGGCCCTCGGGATCGTGCGTTGGGGTCTCGGCGTGGACGGCGGCGTGACGGTCTGCGCCCGTGGGTCGTCAGCCAACCTGACGGTCAGCCGGAGGCTTCGCTGTCGGCGATGGCCTTCCCACGGCCGCTGCCCGCACGCCGTGGCGACGCGCTTGACCTGAACGGCGGCGACATGTACGCCACGAAGGGGCGGCGCTGGGCGTGTTGCCGAACGACTGGCTGGCTGTGGGTCTCGCGCTGCCGGGTGGGGAGACTGACTACCGCGCTGCTGTCGGTACGGCCGCGCCGCCCCCCCGGG